>JAYNJY010000101.1:0-10044 GCA_038110665.1 Rhodospirillaceae bacterium
ATGGCCTTCGCCTGCAACCCCGAACTGCTGATCATGGACGAGCCGACCACCGGCCTCGATGTCACCACCGAGGCGCATATCCTGGATTTGGTCGCGCAACTGAAGGAGACGCACGGCTCCGCCATCCTCTATATCACCCACAACCTGGGCGTGGTGGCGCGCTTTTGCCATCGGGTCGCGGTCATGTACGCCGGCGAGATCGTCGAGGAAGGCCCGGTGTCGCGCGTCTTCCATTCGCCGTCGCATCCCTATACGCGGAGCCTGTTGACCTGCATCCCGCGGCTCGACCTTTCCAAGCGCGACCGGGCCTTGAATGCCATCGAGGGCCGGTTGCCGAACCTGAGCGAAGTGCAGGGCGGCTGCATTTTCGCGCCGCGCTGCAAGGAGCGCCGCGACGCCTGCGAGACGACCGAGGTGCGCCCGCACGAGTTCAGCGAGGCCGACGCCGGCTTCGTGCGCTGCCTGCGCTGGCAGGAACTCGACACTTTCGGCTTCGAGCGCTACGAGCGCCACGAAGTCGCGGCCAAACGCGCCGACGCCAAGGCCGCCATCCTCGAACTCGACGCGATCAAGTGCTTCTACCAGCTCCGGCGCGGCATCAAGGACCTGGCGCGCGGCGGCCGGCCGCGTTACGTGCACGCCGTCGACGGCATCGACCTCGAACTGGCGGCGGGCGAGACGCTGGCCATCGTCGGCGAGAGCGGATGCGGCAAGACCACGCTTGGGCGCGCTGTCGTCGGCCTGCAGGCGGCGACCGACGGACGCCTCGTCTTCGAGGGCAAGCCGCTTGCCGGCATGGCGCGGCAACGCGGGCCGGAACTGCGCCGCCGCGTCCAGATCATCTTCCAGAACCCGGACGCCACCCTCAATCCACAGAAGTCGGTGGGCGAGACCATCCGCCGGCCGCTCGAACTGTTCGGCCTGGTGGCGCCCGAGCGCCAGGAGGAGCGCGTCACCCAACTGCTGCAAAGCGTGAACCTGCCGGCGGCCTATGCGCAGCGCTATCCGCACGAGCTCTCCGGCGGCGAGAAGCAGCGTGTCGCCGTTGCCCGCGCCTTCGCTGCCGAGCCCGAACTGATCGTCTGCGACGAACCGCTGTCGGCGCTCGACGTCTCGGTCCAGGCGGCGATCCTGAACCTGTTGGTGAACCTGCAGAGAAATTCCAACACCGCCTATCTTTTCATCTCCCACGACCTCTCGGTGGTGCGCTATCTGTCCGACCAGGTCGCGGTCATGTACATGGGCCGGCTCTGCGAGATCGGCACGCCGGAAGAGGTGTTCGTGCCGCCCTACCACCCCTATACGGAGGCGCTGCTGTCGGCGATCTCGCTGCCGGATCCGTCGATCGAGCAGGAGACCATCCGCCTCGAGGGGCCGGTGCCGAGCCCGGTCGACCCGAAACCGGGCTGCCGCTTCGCCTCGCGCTGCCCGAGGAAGATCGGCGCCATCTGCGAGACTACCAACCCGCCGCTGCAGCACTTCGGCGACAACCACCGGCTCTATTGCCATATCCCATGCGAGGAGTTGGAGAAGATGCGGCCGGTGATCCGCTACGCCGGCGAGGAAAAGGCGGTCGTCTGACCCTACGTCACACCGGCTGGTAGGGCGGCATGCTGTCGGGGTCGATGACCTGGACGACGAACTTGTCCATCTGCGGCTGGTAGGCCTCCCACAGGAACCTAAGCTCGACCAGCGGGTCGCGGTCGAACTCGACGCGGAGATCGACCAGCGGAAACTCCTGCTCGTGCACCACCAGCAGCGCCGCCGACTTGACCTGCTTCAACTCGCCACCGGCGGCGAGCCCGGCCTCCAGCCCCTGCAGAAGGCGCTCGGCCAGGTGCGAATTGGGTGCCCACATGAACGCGTCGATCATCGCCTGCGGCACGTCCGCGTTGCGGATGATGTTGCCGATGGCGCAGCAGCCGTCGGCTTCGGCGGCGGCGTGGACCGAGGTGATCTTGGCGCCGTGGTGGAAGGCGGTGGCGCCGGTCCTGTCGATCACCGCAAGCTGGCGCCAGCCGATGGTCGGGTTGTCGGCGACCAGGGCGGCGATGGTCTCCTTGGCGCCCAGGCCCTGGTCGAGGAACTGGATGCCCTTGGGCCCGAGCCGGTTGTCGGTGCGGTTCTGGGTCAGCACCGCGCCGACGCCGGCCTTGGCATAGGGACAGCGCGCGCCGACGTTCATGTTCGACGTGGTGACGGCGGCGCCGAACATGCCGGTGCGGCGGCACATGCCAACGAGCGAAAAAGTCATGCCATTCCTCCGAGGGGGGATCGTTGCAAGATTGAAGAAAGCCGAATCCGGTTTCCGGTGTTATATTATCGCTCCCGGAACCGAGACGCATCAGGAAACGAACCATGACCATCAGCCGAACGCTCGCCGCCTGGATGGCGGAACCCCGCCCGCTCGCCGAAGGGGAAGCGCTCAAGCTGGCCAGGAACGCCATGATCGACATCGTCGGCTGCATGATCGCCGGCGCGCCGGACGTGGCCGCCCGGCGCACGCTCGAAGCCGTCCGCGACCTAGGAAGCGGCCCGGCCTCGGTCGTTGGGTCGGATGTGATGCTATCGGCTCCGCTTGCCGCGCTGGTCAACGGCACCGCCGCGCATGCGCTCGATTTCGACGACAACTACCACGGCAATAGCGGTCACGCGACGGCGGTGCTGGCGCCTGCACTATTGGCGCTCGGCGAGGAACGACAATCCAGCGGCCGGGCCGTACTCGACGCCTACATCTCCGGCCTGGAAGCCATACTGGTGGTCGGTGCCGGCGTCAATATCGCACACTACGTAAAGGGCTGGCACACGACCTCGACCATTGGCGTGATCGGCGCGGCGGCGGCGGCGGCCAGGCTCGCCGGCCTCGATGCCGCGGGCGTGCTCGGCGCAATCAGCCTCGGCTTCAGCCACGCGTCGGGCTCGAAGCTGCAGTTCGGCACCATGGCCAAGCCGTTCCACGCCGGCATGGCGGCCAAGAACGCGCTGATGGCGGCGCGCTGCGCCGGCACCGGCTTGAGCGCGGTCGAGGAGCCTTTGGACGGCCCGTGGAGTTTCCGCGACCTCTACATCGGCGAAGACGCCTCGCCCGGCTACGACGAGGCCGCCCAGTTGCTCGGCCCGCCGCTCGCCATCGAGCGTTTCGGCCTCAAGGTCAAGGTCCACCCCGACTGCGCCAGCACGCACTGCGCCGTCGACGGCGTGCTCGGCCTGATGGCGGAGCACGACCTCGCTGCCGCCGACGTCGCGCGCGTGGACGTCCAGGTCAACAAGATCAGCTACGACAACCTGATGTTCCCGGCGCCGGAAAGCGAGATGGAGGCGCGCTTCTCCATGGAATACGCCATCGCGCTGGCGGTCACCAAGGGCCGGCTCAAGCTCGCCGACTTCCGCGCCGACGGCATTCACGACCCGGACGTGCGCGCCTGGCTGGCGAACGTCGCCATGACCGAAAGCCCGGCCGATGCCCCGCTGCCGACAGCGCCGAACGGCCGCGAGCCGGCCAAGGTGACGCTGCACGCCGCCGACGGGCGCAAGTTCGAGCGCTTCGTGCAGCACGCCAAGGGGGTGTTGCAGAACCCGCTCTCGGACGCCGAGATGTGGGAAAAGTTCGACGACTGCGTCGAGGGCGTCATCGCACCCACCGCCGCTGCCGAGGTCCGCGCCGCGCTCGAGCGCTTCGAAGCGCTTACCAACGTCGCCGAACTGATGCGGCTGTTGCGCCGGCCGAGCCAGCGCCGGTGACGGCCGCGCTCAGTCCTGGATCACCGCGTCGGCGTCGATCTCGACCAGGATGTTGGGCCGGGCGAAGCCGTCGACGATGAGGCCGGTCGAACACGGGTGCACGCCCTTCAGGTGCCGGCCGATGACGTTGTAGATGGCTTCGCGATGCGCCCGGTGCTGGATGTAGACGCCGAGCTTGCAGATGTCCTCCAACTTTGAACCGGCTTCCTCCAGAAGCGCCTTGATGTTCTTCATCGCCTGGTCGGCCTGCGCCGCCGGGTCGCCCTCGCCGACGAAGTTGCCGTCGAGGTCAGAGCCGGTCTGGCCGCGCAGGTAGACGCGGTCGCCGGCACGCACCGCCTTGCAGAAGCGGCTGCCGAGCTGCTGACCGTCCTTGTAGACGTCGTTGGTATGGAACTTGTGGAAGCGCTGGTGCGGCATGCCCTTGGAAAGCGTCACCGCCATGTCGATCTCGAACAGGATTTCCGGCCTGGCGAAGCCGCGCATGATCAAGCCGGTCGAACACGGATAGGTCACACCGAAATACTTGCCGAGCGCCTGGTAGACGGGCTCGCGGTAGGCGCGGTCATAAATGTAGATGCGCGTCTTGCAGACGTCGGCGAGGCTGGAACCGGCCTCTTCCAGGAGCTCAATGGCGTTCTTCATGCTCTGCTCGGCCTGGGCGGCGGCGGCAGCCGGCGTGAAGCCATGGCCGTACATCTTCGAGCCGTCCAGTTCGCAGCCGGTCTGGCCGCGCAGGTAGATTTCGTCGCCGGTGTTGATGACCATGCAGGAATCGCGGTTGATCGACGTCTGGCCGAACCACTGGCCGGTGTTCAGGAGCCGGAACTTCTTGTGGCCACCCGCGTTCGGGATCGCCGCCTCGATGTCGAGTTCGACCTTCATCTGCGGCATCGCCAAGCCCTTGACGATCAGGCCGGTCGCCACCGTCGGGTTGCCGCGGAGCGCGTTGCCGACGACGTTGTAGACCTCGGTCCGGTAGGCCGGATCGGTAAGATAGGTGGTCACCTTGCAGACGTGGTCGATGCTGGAGCCGGCCTCCTCGAGCAGCACCTTGACGTTCTCCATGGCCTGTTCGGCCTGGGCCGCAGCATTGTTCGGATCGACCATGTTCTGGTTGAGATCGAGGCCGGTCTGGCCACGCATGAAGATGCGCCCGCCGGCCTTCACCGTCATGCACAGGTCGTTGTCGAGCTTGCCGCCGGGATAGACGTCACGCGTGTTGAACTTGCGAAAGCGTTCGAGCTTCATTTTCGTGCCGTCCTTTCCAAACATTTCCCGATGTGCGATGACGTTATCATGCCCGATTGCGGCGTCAAAATTTCTCGCAACCGTCCGATCCCGCCATGCGTACGCGACATGTGACCTCCGGCCCGGGCCTCAAGGCCATGCTGATCATGCTCGGCTTTATCGGCCCGTTCGCGCTGCAGATCTTCCTGCCGTCGGTGCCCGGCCTGACCGCCGACTTCGGCGTCGACCAGGCCACCGTGCAGCTCACCGTCAGCCTCTACCTCGCCACCTTCGCCGCCGCACAACTCTGCCTCGGGCCTTTGTCCGACCGGTTCGGCCGGCGCCGCGTCATCCTCGTGGGCCTCGCCACCTACGTCGTCGCGCCGGTCATCTGCGCCAATGCCGGCAGCATCGAGGCGCTGACCGCGGGGCGCATGCTGCAGGCCGTCGGCGCCTGCGCCGGCCTGATGTTCTCGCGCGTCGTCGCGCGCGACCTCTACGGCCGCGACCTAGGAGCCGCGATGATCGGCTTCATCACCATGTCGACGGCGCTGATGGGCTCAGCGACGCCGTTGCTCGGCGGCTGGATCGACGTCACCTTTGGCTGGCGCCTGAGTTTCTGGCTCGCCGCCGTATTCGGCTTGGTCGTCATGGTGGTGACCTACGCTTGGTTTCCAGAAACCCATCCTGGTGGGCGCGGCTCCAGCGTACTCGCCACCTTCATCGACGGCTACCGCCTGCTGCGCTCTCCGATGTTCCTCGGCTACGCCGGCCACGGCATGTGCACGCTGTCGGCCTGGTACGCCATGGTCGCGGGCCTGCCGTTCGCCATGGTCGATGCCTTGAAGCAACCGCCGACCGCCTTCGGCGCCTATTTCCCGCTGCTGTCGCTTGGCTACATGGCCGGCAACCTGGTGACGTCGCGGATCGCGGCGAGCTGGGGAATCCACCGCATGCTCAACGTCGGCGTCGCGCTGGCGCTCGTCGCCTGCCCACTGATGCTGGCCTGGTGCCTGGTGCTGGGGCCTTCGCCGTTGGCGCTGTTCCTGCCGATGGGGCTGATCTCGCTCGGCCATGGTCTGAGCCAGCCGGCCGCCACCTCGGCGGCGATCGGCGTGGTGCCGGCGCTGGCCGGCAGCGCCGCCGGCTTGATGGGCTTCGGCCAGTGGATGGTGGCCGCCGCCACGACGCAGGCCGTCGGTGCGTTGCAGAACGCGACCGTGTGGCCGACGGTCATCGTCGTCATCGGTTTCACCGCGCTATCCGCCGTCGCCTACCTATTCGGCCTCTGGGGCGAGCGGCGTGCCCTGGACTCGAACCAAGCAAGCGCCTCATAATCCGAACGCTCGGAACGGGAGAACGGCAATGGCCGAAGCGATTGAGCATGCCAACGGACTTCTGATCACCGGCGCCACGGTGCTCACCCAGAACGGCGAACGCGACATCATCCGCGACGGCGCCGTCGCCATCCAGGGCGAACGCCTCGTCGCCGTCGGGCCGAGCGCCGAGCTCGAGGCGCGCTTCCTCGAGTTCGAACGGCTGGATGCCGCCGGCAAGGCGGTGATGCCCGGTTTCATCAACTCCCATACCCATGCCGTGCTGCTGGTGCTGCGCGGCACCGTCGAGGACATGACCGGCGACGCCATCTTTGGCTACATGACGCCGATTTCGTTCGCCATGACCGACGACGAGCGCCGCGCCGTCGCCCGGCTCGGCTGCCTGGAGGCGATCCGCTCCGGCACCACTGGCCTGGTCGAGCCGTTCCGCTTCCTTACCGGCTACGGTGCAGGCATGGTCGAGAGCGGCATGCGGCTGTGGTTCGGCGAGAACTGCGCCGACGCGCTCACCCTGAAAATTCGCCACGGCGTCTACGAGCACGACCGCGCCTTCGGCGAGGCATTCCTGGAGCGCACGCATGCGATGATCGAGAAGTTCCACGGCCTCGACGGCGGCCGCGTGCAGTGCCAGATCTCGGCCCACGCGCCGGACGTCTGCTCGCCGTGGATGCTGGGCGAGCTAAATGCCCTGGCGCAAAAGCATGGCCTGACCCGCACCGTGCACCTGGCGCAGAGCCCGGGCGAGGTGAAGCAGATTCGCGCCGCCTACGATCGCACCCCGGCCGAATACCTGCTCGACAACGACTGGCTCGGCCCAGACGTGGTGGCGGCGCACTGGACCTATTGCACCGACGCCGACATCGACCTTTTGGCCGAACACAAGGTGACCATGGTGCACTGCCCGGCAAACAGCTCGCGCCGCGGCGTTCACAAGGTCCGCATCGGCCGCATTCTCGATGCCGGCGTCAACGTCGTGTTCGGCACTGACAACATGACCGAGGACATGTTCCAGGCCATGCAAATCGGCTCCATTGTCCATCGCGGACGGCTCGGCGGCAAGGCGGAGGGTGGTGGCGTCGACCCGAAGCCTCAGGCGATCCTAGACGCGGTGACGCGAAACGGCGCCCAGGCGATCGGCCGCGACGGCGATCTCGGCTCGCTCGAGGCCGGCAAGAAGGCGGACTTGGTCATCATCGATCTCAACCACGCCAGCATCCGCCCGATCATCAACCTGGTCTCCAGCCTGGTGCATTACGGCACGCCGGGCATCGTCGACTCGGTCATGGTCGACGGCCGCTTCGTCATGAAGGACGGCGCCGTGCTGAGGATGGACGAGGACGCGGTGATCGCGGAAGCGCAGGCGGCGACGGTTGCCGCCTGGCACCGGCTGCACGAAACCTCGGGCGACATCCGCCTGCCGCCCGGCCTGACCTGACCTGGCCTGAACGGAGGAAATACCATGCGCCGAGAATGCGAAGAACTGCACCTCCCCGGCGTGCTCTATCGGCGCACCCCGATCGGCGACGCCGTGCCCTTGGTGTTCGACATCCCGCGGAGCGGCAACGACTACCCCAAGGAATTCCGCTCGCCGGCCCCGTTCGATGCCGTTCGCCGCTCGGTCTCCATGTACGTCGAAGAGCTCTATTCGGACGCGCCCGGGCACGGCGCGACCTGGCTCTACGCGCTCTTCCCCAACGTCTACATCGACGCCAACCGCCACGAACTCGACGTCGACCCGGCCTATCTCGAGGGCACCTGGCCGGAGCCGCTCGAGACCTCCGACAAGTCGCTGCGCGGCATGGGCCTGACTCCGCGCGTCTGCGGCAAGGGCGACGTGGCGCTGCAGACGGGCCCGATCGCCGTCGCCGACCTGCGCCACCGCCTCGACAAATACTACTGGCCCTACCACAACACCCTCGCCGACGTGCTGCGCAAATTCCGCGAGCGCTTCGGCGTCGCCTTCCACGTCAGCTGCCACTCGATGTCGAGCGTCGGCGGCAAGGCGGTGCCCGATCCCGGCCGCAAGCGCTCCGACTTCGACATCGGCACGCGGGGCGGCACCACCACGGCGCCCGAGTTCGCCGACGCCGTGCTCGAATGCCTCAAGGGCTTCGGCTACGACGTGACCCTGAACGAGCATTTCATCGGCGCCGAGTCGGTCAGGAAGCACGGCAACCCGGCGGCCGGCGCGCACAGCCTGCAGATCGAGATCAACCGGTCGATCTACATGGACGAGGACAGCTACCGTCGCGCCGAGAAATTCGACGAGGTACGCGGGCATTTGGCCGAACTGGCCAAGCACCTCGCCGATTTCGCCCGTCAGAGGAGCCGCTGAGCCATGGGCCCGCGCCGCCAACTGATCGAATGGATCGACGCCGACCGCGACAAGCTGGTCGGGTTCTTCAGCGGTTTTCTCTCGAAACCTTCACCCAATCCACCCGGCGACACGCGCGAAGCGACCCGGTTCATCGCCGACTACCTCGCGGCCGAGGGCGTCGAGAGCCGCATCGTCGCGCCGCAGCCCGAGATGCCGAACATCCTCGCCGTCGCGCAAGGCAACGGTCCCGGCCGCCACCTGGTGCTGAACGGCCACATCGACGTCTTTCCGGTCGGCGACACCGAGACCTGGACGCATGGGCCGTGGTCCGGTGACGTCGCCGGCGGCGCCTTTTGGGGCCGCGGCGCTTCCGACATGAAGTGCGGCACCTCGGCCTCGATCCTAGCCTTCATCTATCTTTCGCGCCTGGCCGCGCACTGGCCGGGCAAGCTCGTGCTCACCGCCGTCTCCGACGAAGAGACCGGCGGCAAGTGGGGCACGCGCTACCTGCTCGACAATCACGCCGAGGACTGCGTCGGCGACTGCGTGCTCAATGCCGAACCGAGTGGACTGTCGTCGATCCGCTTCGCCGAGAAAGGCACGTTGCGCCTCACCTTCGACGTCAACACGCCGGGCGCGCACGGCGCCTATCCGCACCGCAGCGCCAACGCCAACCGCATCGCCGCCGGACTGATCGTCGATCTCGACCAGATCAACGCCATGCCCGTCGACATGCCCGCCGAAATGGCCGACGTGCTCGGCCGGCCTGAGGTGCGTGCCTGCATGGACACGGTCATGGGCAAGGGCGCCGCCGACGTGGCGACGCGCGTGACCCTCAGCGTCGGCGTCGTCAAGGGCGGGCTCAAGGTCAACATGATGCCCGGGCACTGCCGCGTCGAAGCCGACATCCGGCTGCCGTTCGGCGTCGTCCGCGACGACGTGCTGGCGCGCATCGCGGAAATTCTCGAGGGCTACCCGGAAGTCCGCTTGAGCGTGCAGGAAGCGGCCTCGAACCCGGCCTCGGCCAGCGATCCGTATCACCCGATGATGGCGATCCTCAAGCGCGTCATCGCCGAGACCTGCGACTACCGGCCGGAAGCCATCGCCGGCATCGGCGCCACCGACTGCAAGTTCTTCCGTTACAAGAACGTGCCGGCCTTCGTCTACGGGCCGTCGCCGGAAACCATGTCGATGCCGGACGAGCACGTGCCGATCGCCGATTTCCTGCACGTGCTCAAGACCCACGCGCTCGCCGCCTACGACTACCTGACCGGCGCCGAATCCTAAAGACCCGGTAGCTTTCCGGCGGACGCGATGGTCGTCGAAACCAGACGCGCCACCGCCATGGCGCCGAGCCCGGCGGGGTCGCGCTCAGGCACCATCTCGACGAAATCGGCGCCGACGATGTTGGCCTTCGCC
>JAYNJY010000102.1:0-10038 GCA_038110665.1 Rhodospirillaceae bacterium
GTTAACACCCGGCAATTTTTGCCGCATTTTGAGATTCCGTTAACCTTTGCCGCCTAGATTGGGCGGCATGGCGGATGGGTTGACATTCTTGAACGGCGAAGCGGCGGGCACGGTCCGCCGCCCGACCGGCTACGGCGCGCCGGCACTACGCGAAGTGCAGGCCCGTGCCGCCGTCTCGAACCCGGCGCAGTCCGAGCAGGAACGGCGCGGCCTGCGCCGCCTCGGCCAGTTGCTGACCGCCGGCCGCCCGCTCCGCGACAACGTGCCGCGCGGGTTCTATCTCAACATCGAGGTCTGACGCGGTTTGCCGATGGCGCGGTCACGAAGCGTCACCGTTTTCGCCCTGCTCCTGGCCTATAGCCTATGCGGCGGCGCTTTCGGCGCCGATCTGACCGTGACGGTCACATCGCTCAGGAACGCCAACGGCGACGTGCATATCGCCGTCTACGACCGCGCCGACGCCTTTCCAGAAAGCGAGGGCATGATCAGCGAGGTCAAGGTCGCGATCGCCGGCAACCAGGCAAGGCACGTGTTCAAGAGTCTGCGGCCCGCCTTCTATGCCGTCGCCGTCTATCACGACGAAAACGCCAACCACGACTTCGACACCGGATTCCTAGGGCTGCCGCTGGAGGGCTATGCCTTCTCCAGCGGCGCCCGAGTCTTCTTGGGGCCGCCGTCGTTCGACGAGGCCAAGTTCGCGCTTCCGGCCGAAGGCGCCGAGACGGTCATCAAGATGACCTATTGAACGCTCCGGCCGATCATCAGTCCCAGTCTTTGCCGCGCGACGGCGAGTAAGGTGCCGCCATGTCGAACAGGAACGTCGCCGCGCCCCATTCGCCCTTGGCGCCCTCGCCCTTGGCAAGGGCGGCCAATTCAGGCTGCGCGCCGGCCGGCGCCAAACCGCCGACGGCAAGGGTTGCGCCGGTGTGACGCAGATTGAGACCGCGCACGCCGAGGCCATCGATGATTTCGCTCGCCGCGGTCTTGTCGATGGATTGGCCGGCGGGCGGACAGTAGTAGCCGAACATCACCCTGTCGGGCCGCATCACGGCGTCCTCGGGGTGAAGGTCCCATTCGGAGTTGAACACCATGCACTGGCGGCCGTCGGCCGGCAGGGTCAGGATGCGATACCAGAACTCGGCAAGTTGGTTGCGTGCGCACACGCCGGGCGGCGACTGAACCGGACGCGAAGTCAGGTAATTGAACAACTCCGCCACGTTCGTCGAGTCGTGGCGATGGTTGAGCGCCACGTATTGCAGGTTCTCGTGGCGCGGCGTGACATAGAAAACCTCGGCGCGGGCGCCGCCCTTCTCATAACGGGCATATTCCTCGCGGATCAGCCAATCGGCGTAGACGGCGCGCTTGGGCTGCACACCCTCGAAAGCCTTGGCGGCGAGGACCGCCAGGCCGTCCGCCTCGGTGACGGCGCGGTAGCCTTCGACGTTGGCGGGCGGCGTTGCGCAGCCGGCCAACATTCCGGCGACGGCAAGCGCGGTTAGGGACTTAAACGGGGTCAACATCTTGCGATGCTCCTGAAACAACGGGGACCACCTTCCAGGCCATTATGTAGTCAGGCACCGCGATGCCCGCCGAAGCCAGGAAAAAACATTTTCGTCAGAACGAAGAGAAGGTAGCGAGGAACGCCGTCTCCTTGGGTGTATCGGGGCGGCCGAGCGCCTTGTTGCGAGTCGGAAACCGGCCGAACCGGGAAATCACGTAATAGTGCTCGAGCGCGTAGCGGTATTGCGATTCGTTGCCGAGCGCGCGGAAAAGCTCGACCGACTGCCGCTGATCGGCGAGCGACTCGCCGTGCTCGAACGGCAGATAGAGGAACGCGCACATGACCGGCACCATGGCCTGGTCCTGGCACCGCTAGAGCGCGTGCGCCGCGATGTTCCGCGCCTTGGCATCCGTGGCGAAGGCCTTGGCGGTGCCGCGATGGAGATTGCGCGGGAACTGGTCGAGTAGGATGCAGAGCGCCAGGCTTCCCGCCGCTGTCGCGCCCCAGGCGTCATACGCGCCGGCGGCGGCATGTTTGGTATCGGCACCGAAACGGGCGGCGATCTCGGCGTCGAACTCGGCGTTCTTCTTGAACCAGTGTTCGCGTTACTCACCTTGGTGTTCGAGCTCGGCATCGCCGAACCAGAAGGTTAGAATATCGTCGATCGCGGCCACGGCATCCTCCACTTCAATGGGCTTCGAGAGGGCTTTATCAAGGGTACGGGGCAAACTAACATGCCTCATCCGACGGACAAACAGGGAGGCTCCGATGGACGAAAAACGGCTGCTTGCCGACTGGCTCGGTGCCTACCAAGCGGTTCCCGACCCGGATGCCATGGTCGCCGAGTTTCCCGACCCGGCTCGCGCCCGCGCCAATCTCGCCCGCGTCATCGACGGCAACTTGGCGGCGCTTCCGTTCGAGACGGAAACGGCAACGTTCACCGCGCTCTTGCACGAATTGGCGCCGCGCGAACTGAAAGCAGGCGAGCCATGACCGAGCCCGCGCTCTGGACCCTGGCGGAAGCGGCCGGCGCGGTCCGCGCCAAACGCATTTCGTCGGAAGAACTGACCAAGGCGGCACTCGCGCGCATTGCCGCCATTGGGCCGAAGATCGACGCCGTCGCCGCCATCGACGAGGCGGATGCCCTTACCCAGGCCCGTGCCGCCGACGCGGCTCTCGCCAAAGATGGACCTTTGGGCGCGCTGCACGGCGTGCCGTTGGCGCATAAAGACATGTACTACCGGGCCGGGCGGATATCGGGCTGCGGCTCCAAGATCCGCGCCGACTTCGTGCCGGACGTCACCTCGACGGCACTCGCACGGCTCGACGCCGCCGGCGCGCTGGATATCGCGCGGCTCAACATGGTCGAGTTCGCGCTCGGTGTCACCGGCCACAACGAAGTCATGCCGACGCCAAGAAACCCGTGGAACACGGCGCATATTACCGGCGGCTCGTCGAGCGGCTCGGGCGCCGCCGTAGCCGCAAGGCTGATCTATGGCGCGATGGGTTCGGATACCGGCGGCTCGATCCGCTTTCCGGCCTGCTGCAACGGCGTCGTCGGCATCAAACCGACCTGGGGCCGGGTCAGCCGTTACGGCGCCATGCCACTGTCGCCGTCGTTCGACACGCTGGGGCCGCTCGCGCGGACGGTCGAGGACGCGGCCCTGATGTTCCAGCAGATCGCCGGCGCCGACGCCAACGACCCAACCGCCAGCACCCTCCCCGTTCCCAATTACGCGGCAACCCTGAAGGCGGGCGTCAAGGGGCTCCGGATCGGCGTGCCGGAGAACTATTTCTACGACCCGGTCGACGGCGAGGTCGCCGCGCTCGTGCGCGCCAGCCTCAATGTGCTCGAAGACGCCGGCGCCGAGCTTGTCGCCGTAAGGGTGCCCGATGCCATCGCCGACAGCAATTTCTTGACCAGCATGGCGATCGCCACCGAGGGCGCCGCCATCCACCAGGCCTGGCTGGCAGAACGGCCGGGCGACTACGGCAACCAGACCCGCGCGCGCATGAGTACCGGGTTGGCGACGCCGGCGACGCGGTATTTGCAAGCATTGCGGATGCGCGCACCGATGCTGGCCGCCTTCGCCGACGCGGTATTCACGAAATGCGACCTGCTGCACTGCCCTGTGATGACGGCGCCGATACCGACCATCGCCGAGACCGACCTTTCCGCCAATCCGGGCTTTGCCGAACTGGTCGTCGGCATGGGCCACTGCACGCGGCCGATCAACTATCTCGGTCTGCCGGCGCTGACGATGCCCTGCGGGTTTACTGCCAACGGCCTGCCGACGGCCTTTCAGCTGGTCGCGCGGCCGTTCGACGAGGCGACCATGCTGCGTGCCGGCCACGCCTACCAGCAGGCGACCGACTGGCACATGCGGGTGCCTACGGTTTGAGGATCAGCCGGCGACGACGTCGCGCGGCATCTTGAACGGCCGGCGGCCCTCGAAGGCGCCAGCGGCACGCATGACCAACGGGTCGGCATAACGCGGACCGACGATCTGCAGTCCAACCGGCAGCCCGGCCTTGGAAAAACCGCAGGGCACCACGCAGGCCGGATGGCCAGTCAGGTTGAACGGGTAGCTGAAAGGCGTCCAATCGGTCCAGCGGCTGCCGGGGGCTGGGTTCGGCACGTCCCGGCCGGCATCGAACGCCGTGATCGGCAGCGCCGGCGTCAGCAGCAGGTCGTAGTCGGTGAAGAACCGGTTGACGGTTTCGCCCAAGGCGACGCGCTCGTCCATGGCACGGACGAAATCGTCGAGGGAATAGGCGGCGCCGATCGCCGCGACCTCGATGATGCCGGGATCCATCTCCGCGCGCGCGGCTTCCGGATATGCCGAGATCATCGAATGGCAGCCCCGATACCAGTGCTTGTTGAAGCAATCGATGGGGTCGTCGAAGCCGGGATCTGCGGCCTCCACCGCGGCGCCCATGTCCTCGAACAGTTTGGCGGCGGCGACGACGATCTCGGCGACTTCCGGATCGACGTCGACGTAGCCGAGATCGGCACTGAAGGCGATGCGAAGGTGACGCACACCGAGATCGAGACCGGTGCGGTAGTCCCACGGGTCATAGGGAAGCGCGTACCAGTCGCGCGGATCAGGTTGGATCATGACGTTCATCATCAGTGCCGCGTCCTCGACCGTGCGCGTGATCGGGCCGACGTGGCTGAGAGTACCAAAGGCACTGGCCGGATGCACCGGCACGCGACCGGCCGTCGGCTTCAAACCGAACACGCCGGTGAAGCCGGCCGGAATGCGCACGGAACCGCCACCGTCGGTGCCGATGTGCAGCGCCCCCATGCCGAGCGCAGCAGCCACGGTCGCGCCGCCGGACGAACCGCCGGGCGTCTTCGCCGTGTTCCAGGGATTGCGGGTGATGCCGGTGAGGGGGCTGTCGGTGATGCCCTTCCAGCCGAGTTCCGGCGTCGTCGTGTGGCCGATGAAGACGGCGCCATGCTCACGCATGCGCGCCACCGCCGGCGCGTCCTCCGCGGCCGGCGCGGCGCCCTGGGTCGCCTTCGAGCCGCGCCCGGTGACGACGCCCTTGGTGAACAGCAGGTCCTTGATGGTGACCGGCACGCCGTCGACCAGACCCTTCGGCTCGCTCTTCATCCAGCGCGCCTCGGACTCCGTGGCCGCCGCCAGGGCGGCCTCGGGATCGACGCGGAAGACCGCGTTGACGGCGCCGTTGATGGCGTCGATGCGGGCGAGCACGTCCTTGACCACCTCGACCGGCGACAACGTCTTCCACTGGTAGAGGTCGACCAGTTGGGTCGCCGGCAAATAACAGGCTTCGGTCTCGTCGAGGGTCGTCATTTTTATGTCCCGTGCGGTTTCCGCCGGCCCAGATCTTATCAATCCTGCGCCACCGACCAACGGTTTTCTGGCCATGGCCTTGATAAGCTCAACCGTTGACGCGAAAGTACCGTCGAAAATCGCGGGAGGCGAAAATGGCGGATTGGAAGGCGAATGCACTGACGGCGCGGCTCGACATCCGCGTCCCCATCATCCAGGCCCCCATGGCCGGCGCGTCCACGCCGGCCATGGCCGCGACGGTGACCCGCGCCGGCGGCTTGGGCTCGCTCGGCGTGGCGTTGCAGTCGCCGGACGCCACCCGCGCCGATTGCGAGGCCATCCGCGCCGCGACCAACGGCGCCTACAACATCAACTTCTTCGTCCACAAGGAAGCCGCCCCCGCCGGCGCCAGGGGCGCAGCCCTGCGCGAAAGCCTGGCCCCCTATTACGCCGAGCTTGGCCTGGGCGATGTACCGACGGCGGAAGTGTCGTCGCGGCCGTTCAACGAAGACCATCTCGCGATCGTGCTGGAAGCGCGACCGCCGGTGGTCAGCTTCCATTTCGGCCTGCCCGAACCCAAACTGATGAAGGCGGTCAAGGATGCCGGTATCTTCACCATCTCGTCGGCGACCAACGTCGCCGAGGCCAAAGCGCTAGAGAAAGGCGGCGTCGATGCCATCGTCGCCCAGGGCTTCGAGGCCGGTGGCCATCGCGGCACCTTCGCCGAGCCCTATGACGCCGGCTGGGTCGGAACCATGGCGCTGGTGCCGCAGATCGTCGACGCGGTTTCCGTGCCGGTGATTGCCGCCGGCGGCATCGCCGATGGCCGCGGCATCGCCGCCGCGCTGGCGCTCGGCGCCCAGGCGGCGCAACTCGGCACCGCCTTCCTGCCCTGCCCGGAAAGCATGATCCCCGACGTGCATCGGAAGGCCCTGGCGCAGGCGACGGGCGACCAGACGCGGCTGACCAGCGCCTTCTCCGGCCGGCCGGCGCGCGGCATCGAGAACCGCTACATGCGCGACATGGCCGGACGCGAGGACGAATTCCCCGACTTCCCGATCCTCAACACCCTGACCGGCCCGCTGCGCAAGGGCAGCGCCGCCGCCGGCAGCCCCGACTTCGTCTCGCTCTGGGCCGGCCAGGCGGCCGGCATCCACCGCACACTGCCGGCGGGCGAACTGTTGGAACGGCTGGTCGAGGAAACCGACGCGGTGTTCGGGCGGCTCGGCTGAAACCTAGCCGTCGAGCCCCATCAGCGAACGCGCGAACGCCTCTGCCTCGAACGGGCGAAGGTCGTCGATGCCTTCGCCGACGCCAACGGCGTGCACCGGAATGCCGAACTTCTCCGCCAGCGCGACGACGACGCCGCCCTTGGCCGAGCCGTCGAGCTTGGTCAACACCAGGCCGCTGACGGCAACCATTGGCGTGTACGGGTCGGCGTGGGCGTGGGCGTTCTGGCCGATAGTTGCGTCCATCACCAAGAGCACGCTGTGCGGCGCGCTTTCGTCGAGCTTCTTGATGACGCGGACGATCTTCTCCAGTTCGGCCATCAGGTCCTTGCGGTTCTGCAGCCGGCCGGCGGTATCGATCAGCAGCACGCCGGCGCCTTCGGCGCGGGCGCGCTCCAGCGCCTTGTAGGCGACGGCGGCGGCGTCGGCGCCTGGCTGGTCAGCGACGACCAGCACCTGGGCGCGTTCACCCCAGACCTGGAGTTGTTCGACGGCGGCGGCACGGAAGGTATCACCGGCGGCGATCATCACCTTGAGGCCGCGTTCCTTAAACTGCTTGGCCAGCTTGCCGATGGTCGTGGTCTTGCCCGAGCCGTTGACGCCGCAGACCAACACCACATGCGGCGCCAGCGTGGTGTCGATATCGAGTTGCTTTGCGACCGGCGAGAGCAACTTGGCGATGTCTTCGGCCAAGGCGCCGCGCACCTCGGCATCGGAGGCGTCGGCGCCGAAGCGCCGCTCAGCGACGGCGGCGGCGAGCTTGGCGGCGGTGGCGACGCCGAGATCGCCGGTGATCAGAATTTCCTCGAGCTCATCGATGGCGCCGGCATCGAGCTTGCGCTTGGTCAGCAGGTCCGTAATGCCGCCGGCGAGTTTCTGCGACGACTTCGAGAGCCCGGCCCGCAACCGGCCAAGCCAGCCTTTCTGGGGCTGGTCGTTCACGCCGCCTCCGCGACCACGCCGGCGGCATCGAGCGCCGTGACCCTGGCCTGCAGGGCGCGCGCAGCGGGTTGGGCGCCGGCGACGCTGACCGGCACGTAGTGCTCGCTCAAGCCGTAGCCGTCGCGCTCGATCAGCACGCTAACCTGGCGCCCGAGCAGCCCTTCGCGGAAACCGAACATGGCGCGCTCGCCGGCGCGCCGAAGCTGTTGCGCGCGCGCCTTGACGATGGCGCCGTCGACCGCCGGCATGCGCACGGCGGGCGTGCCGGGCCTGGCCGAATACGGGAATACGTGCAGATGCCCGATGGCGAGGTCGTCGACCGCCGCCAGCGTGTTCTCGAACATCGCATCTGTCTCGGTCGGAAAACCGGCGATCAGGTCGGCGCCGACGGCGATACCGGGACGGCCCTTGCGCAGACGCTCGATCACGGCGACGGCCTGGGCGCGGTCGTGGCGGCGCTTCATGCGCTTCAACACCATGTCGTCCATGGCCTGCAAACTGAGATGCACGTGTGGCATCAGGCGCGGCTCGCCGGCAAAGAGCGCGAACAGCTCGTCGTCCATGGCGGCCGGATCGAGCGAGCTCAGACGCAGGCGCGCCAACGCCGGTACGGCCGAGAGCAGGCCTCCGACGAGCCGACCTAGTCCAGATCCGCTATCGCTGTCCTGGCCGTAGGAGCAGATGTCGACGCCGGTCAGCACGGCCTCACCGTAGCCGGCATCGACCAGCGCCTCGACCTGGCGGACCAAATGCTCGAACGGCACGCTGCGGTTGGGTCCGCGCGCGAACGGGATGATGCAGAAGGTGCAACGGTGGTCGCAGCCCTGCTGGATCTGGACGAAGGCGCGCGCCCGGCCGTCGAAACCCTGGACCAGATGCGCCGCCGTCTCGCGCGCCGTCATGATGTCGGTGACGTGAACGGCGGCGGCGGTGTCACGGTAACGTGCCGGATCGAGCTTTTCCGCATTGCCGAGCACGCGGTCGACCTCGGGCATGGCGGCGAAGCGCTCGGGCGCGAGTTGTGCGGCGCAACCGGTGACGATCACCTTGGCCGTCGGATTGTCGCGGCGCGCGCGGCGGATCGCCTGACGCGCCTGGCGCTCGGCCTCGGCGGTGACAGCGCAGGTATTGATGATGATGGCATCCCCGAGACCTGCATCGAGCGCATGCGCGCGCATGATCTCCGACTCGAAGGCATTGAGCCGGCAGCCCAGCGTGATGACCTGGGGCTCAGCCACGGCCGACGCTCAGCCGCCCAGCAGGCCGGGTTCGAGCACGCCGCGATAGGCGGTCGCCACCGGGCCGGTCATCAGGACGTGGCCGTCGTCGCGCCATTCGAGCTGCAGCGGCCCGCCATCGAGCACGAGTTCGACCTTGCGGCCGCCGAGACCGCGGCGATGAACAGCGACGGCGGCGGCGCAGGCGCCGGAACCGCAGGCGCGCGTGATGCCGGCGCTCCGTTCCCAGACGCGCATGCGGAAGCGGTCCGGCCCCAGGGGAGAGAGCACCTCGATATTGGCGCGTTCGGGGAACATAGGGTGATGCTCGAGCATGGGTCCGTGCGTTTCCAGGTCGATCGCCTCGGCGTCATCGACGAAATAGACGGCGTGCGGATTGCCCATGTTGACGCAGACCGCATCGGCGAGCGGACCGCTGGCGGCGCCCACGTGCAGCGTATCGCATGCCTTGGCGAGCGGAATCTCGGCCCAATCGAGCCGCGCCGGCCCCATGTCGACGGTCACCTGGCCGGCAGCGTCGCGGCGGGCGCTGAGCAGGCCGGCGACGGTCTGGACGACGGCGCTGTCGGTGCCGTTCTCGTCCATCAGCATGGCGGCGATGCAGCGCGTGCCGTTGCCGCAGGCGCCGACCTCGTCGCCGTCGCAATTGCGAATTTCCATGAACGCGTCGGCGCTGCTGCCGTTGGCCAGCTTGACGATGAGAAGCTGGTCGCAACCGACGCCGGTGCGGCGGTCGGCGATGGCGCGCGCCTGCTCGCGCCCGATAACGAGATCGCGGGCGCGCGCGTCTAGGACAACGAAATCGTTGCCGAGGCCGTGCATCTTGGTGAAAGCGAGTGCGTCCATAGAGCGCTAAATATGCCGCCGAAGCGCGGAAGTCCACCCCGTTCGCGGCCGCGACGGCGCGTCAGTAGCGCCCGGAATCGGCGCAGGCCTTGCGCAACGCGATGATGCGGCGACGGCGCTCGGGGTCGGCGATGCGGTGGAATACCGCCACCAACGCCTCCGCCTCGCGGAGCCGGTCAGGCGATTGGGCCGTCGCGCCTTTGGCCCCGAGGTTTGCCGCCAGCCTCTCGAACAATACCTCTACGGGGAAATCCAGCGCTTCGGCCAGCGCCAGCAATTGGCCGGCATCGGCCTCGCGCTCGCCGGCCTCGATCCGCGCCAGCGCGCGCGCCGATATGCCTGTCCGGGCCGCGAGCCCGGTCAGGTGTAGCCCGGCGGCGACGCGGAAGACCGCGATCTTGCGTCCGACGTGACGATTAACATGATTGGCTGTTTTCGAGCGTTTTTCCCGGACCATTACGCCTTGAGCTCGATCAAAT
>JAYNJY010000103.1:0-1416 GCA_038110665.1 Rhodospirillaceae bacterium
CGGCGAAACCGGGTGCAGACAAATGATGTAAGCCTTGGTAATTGCCGGCATGGCAAAACGCAAGCCGCTTGGCTCCCCTCACGGCCGTCAAGGCCAGGCAGAGCGCCGCCCCAGGGCCCATCACGCCGGCCGCGAGCGGCCGGCCGGCAGCCGCCCGCAACCTGGCGGCATGTACTGGCTCTACGGCCATCACGCCGTCACCGCCGCGCTGGCCAATCCGGAACGCCGCTCAGGCGAGCTGAAGGTGACCGCTGCATACAAGGAAACCCACGGGGATTCCGCCATTCTCGGCGGCGCCGGCGTGATTTCCCGCCAGGACCTCGACGCCCTGCTGCCTGAAGGCTCAGTACACCAGGGCGTCGCTCTGCAGGTTATGCCGCTCGTCGAGCGCGACCTGCACGACATCCTCGGCGACGACGCTCCATCGGCCCGCGACTGCATCGCCGTGCTCGACCAAGCCACCGATCCCCGCAATATCGGCGCCGTACTGCGCTCGGCCGCGGCCTTTGGAATCCGCTGCCTCGTCGTCCAGGACCGCAATGCACCGCCGGAAACCGGCGCCATGGCCAAGGCCGCCTCGGGTGCGCTCGAACACGTGCCCGTGGTCCGGGTGACCAACCTTGCGCGCGAGTTGGAAAGCCTGAAAAGCCGCGGTTTCTGGTGCGTTGGGCTGGACGGTGCCGCGACCGCCAACCTTTCCGAGGTCCGCCTCGACGGACCGACCGCGTTCGTGTTCGGCGCCGAGGGACGCGGGCTCCGGCGCCTGACGCGGGAAACCTGCGATATTCTCGCCCGTATCCCGCTTTCCGAAAAGGTCGAGAGCCTGAATCTAGCCAACGCTGCCGGTATCGCCCTCTACGAATGGGCGCGCTGAAACCTTGCCCCGGCCAATTCGCGTTGTATAAGCTTTTCGTGCGCCGCCTTAGCTCAGTTGGTAGAGCAGTTGCCTTGTAAGCATCAGGTCGAGGGTTCGAATCCTTCAGGCGGCACCATCCTCCAGGGCCTGGAATCGGCGCATGGCCGAAGATACTTTTCAAATCAAGGACTTGAAATCCGGGGAAGTCATTTTCTCGGAGGGTGATCCGGGCGATTCAGCTTATATCGTCGAGATCAGCAAGTCTTCTGGACACGGCGCCTCATTGATGCTGGCGGCGGTCAAGGCCGGCCAAATGTTCGGCGAAATGGCGCTGATCGACGCGTCACCACGCATGGCCACCGTCGTTGCGGTCGGCAAGACCCGCGTCATCGCCATTCCAAAAACTACTTTCGCCAAGCTCCTCGGTAAGACCGACGTGGTTATCCGAACCACCCTGACGACGGTGATGGAACGATTGCGCAATCAAACCGCGCAGAACATCAAGAAAACGCTCTGACGTGCCCCGCAACCGCTCGTTGGGAGTTTGTTAACTCTTATTC
>JAYNJY010000103.1:1426-9978 GCA_038110665.1 Rhodospirillaceae bacterium
GCTCCGAAGGGGCCGGTGTGCGTGTGTTCAAGCGCAAACCCGAGAACAAGGGACGAAATCATGCTTTACTCCGACAAGCGACGGTTGTTTGCCGGCGCCTTGATTTTGGCGGCCGGCATGGTTGTCTTCATTCCCCTGCCCGACGCCATCGCCGCGCAACCGGCCGCTAAGACCGAAGCTGGCGCGGAAACCGCCGCCGCCGCAGGCCAGGCGCTCCACATCGAGGTCGCGACCGTATGCGAGCAGGGCAACACCATCTTCAAGGTCAAGAACACCGGCGGTTCGTGGCCGAAAACCAGCACCTTCGCCATTTACCGGCTTGGCAACGCCGACAGCTAGGTCATCGCCAAGCGGCGCATGCGCCTGACCGAGGGCCAACAGGCGTCGTTCCGCATTCCGCCGAAGCGCAATCCGACTGGCCAGCTCGCCATCACGGTACAGCCTGGCCGGTATCAGCGCGCTATCGCCTACGACGCGACGGCCGCCTGCTGCTAATCCACGAAAAGGCGGCCCTGAGAACGCGAACGGCGGGCCGAAAGGTCCGCCGTTGTCGTCGGCCAGGCAATTATTTCAGCGGAAGTCGGCCTTGTATAGGTCCGTGCTCTTCACTTGCATGGTTTCGCTGTTGTTGATCTGGAACTGGCGATGCTGTTCGTACGCGTTCCGCTCTACGATGTAGGGATCGAGCGCGCCCTTGCCGACCGTGTTGATGTCGTCCTGGTTCTGCGAGTAGATGACGCTCTTTTGTGCGGCCCGACCGAGCAAAGGCACGGGGCTGGCAAGGCCGGTCGGAACGTCGCCGACCAGGTCACGTGTGTTGGTCGGCCCTGGAATCGGCAAAACGATGTGCGCGCCGGGCTCGGTGCCCTGATAGCCGGCGGACGGGCCGAGGTCCTCCTTACGCGAGCGATAGCCCATCTCGCTGGCCTTGTCGTTGATGCCGCCGATGCCGGTCGTCGTATTGATGAAGAAGCGCTTGGTCGCGTTGCTGGCGTTTTCGTCATCGCCGTGTAGGAAACTGCTGATCGTCGTCACCGGCTCGTTCAAGTTGGAGGCAGCGTTGCCGATCGCCTCCTGGAGGAATTGCGGCGTCACCGCTTGGTATCCGTCGACCAATGGATCGATCACCGCATCGCGCAGCACGCGGTTGAATTCGGACGTGAAGCGGTTGACGCCTTCGAGTGGATCTTCGGCTTTCGGCGCATCCGGTGCCTTCTGCGCTTTCGCGGCCGGTTGATCGTCGTCGGTAACGGCCACACCGGCCCACATCAGCCCGGCGACGGCGAAAACCTCAGCAAAATCCTCGTCCGCGTGGCGCGCCCTCCCCAGGGTTCGCAAAATTCAGACACACAAGCCCTGACGCAGAGACCGGCGCCGGAAGCGGTAGAATAGCCGATACGGTATTTCAGGGAAATGCCCAATCGCTTGGGCGTCAATCGATCAGCGGCGCCTTGCGGTAATAGTGCCAGAGCATGACGGCGGCGGCGGTGCGGTGCGGCTTCCAGCGCTCGGCAAGTGCTTCGAGTTCGACGGGCGTCGGTCGCGCCGGCAACCGAAGCATCCGTTCAGCGGCTAAGGCGAGCGCCAGATCACCGCCCGGCATGACGTCCGGGCGCCCCAGCGCGAACATCAGGTAAATGTCGGCGGTCCAAGCGCCGATGCCGGTGACCGCCGTGAGCTTTGCGCGGACCTCGTCGTCAGGCGCCGTCTCCAGCGCCGCCATGTCGAGGCCTTCGCGGGTGATCGCCTGCGCCAGCGCCTTGGCGTAGCGCACCTTAGGCCGGCTTAAACCGCAGGCACACAGCGACGTCTCGCGCGAACGCGAGACCTTTTCCGGCGTGACATCGACCAAACGGCCGGAGAGCTTGCGCCAGATCGCCGCACCGGCCTCGTTCGAGACCTGCTGGCAGACGATGATGCGGAGCAAGTTGGCAAACCCGGCTTCGCGGTCGCGCGGCTCCGGAAATCCGACGTCGTCGATGGCCTTGGCCATGACCGGGTCGCGTTTCGCCAGGGCCCGAAGCGCGCGCTTGAGCCGGGCGGCGGGATCGATCACCGCAGTTCCTCGACAGGCTCGACGCCGAACACACCGAGCCCCGACGCGATCACCGTCGCTACCGCCTGCACCAGCGCGAGCCGCGCGAGCGTGAGCGATTTATCGTCCTCATGGATAAACCTAAGCGTAGCGTCGTCGCGGCCCTTGTTCCAAAGGCCGTGGAACAACTCGGCCAACTCGTTCAGGTAATAGGCGACACGGTGCGGCTCGTGCGCCTGGGCGGCGCCCTCAACCATGCGCGGCCAGCCGGCCATGTGCCGGATCAAGTCAAGCTCGCTACCGTCGGTGAGCCGGCCCAAATCGACGTCCGCCAAAGCCGCCGGAGATATCTCGTCCACCTGAAACAATTCGAGCGCGTTCCTGAGCACCGAGCGGCAGCGGGCATGTGCGTATTGGACGTAGAACACCGGGTTGTCCCTGGATTGCTCGACCGCCTTTTCGAGATCAAACTCCATCTGCGTGTCGCTTTTCCGCGTCAGCATGATGAAGCGGACGACGTCCTTGCCGACCTCGTCGATGAGATCACGCAACGTGACGAAGGTGCCGGCGCGCTTCGACATGCGCATCGGCTCGCCGCCCTTGGTCAGGTGTACGATCTGGCAAAGCCGGATGTCGAGTGCTTCCGGGTTTCCGGTCAGCGCGGTGACGGCGGCTTTCATGCGCTTCACATAGCCGCCGTGGTCCGCGCCGAACATGTCGATCATTGTGGCGAAGCCGCGCCGGTACTTGTCGTAGTGGTAGGCGATGTCGTTGGCGAAATAGGTCCAGCTGCCGTCGGACTTCTTCAACGGCCGGTCGACGTCATCGCCGAAGTCCGTCGCCTTGAACAGCGTTTGCGGCCGGGGCTCCCAATCGTCGGGCGCCTTGCCTTTCGGCGGCTCGAGCACGCCGACGTAGATCAGGCCGCGTTCCTCGAGCGCCGCGAATACGGCCTCGACGGCACCGGCCTCGACCAGGCTGCGCTCCGAAGTGAACACCTGCTGCTCGATGCCGAGCTGCGCCAAGTCCTCGCGCACGTTCGCCATCATCATTTCGACGGCGACGTCGCGGAACAGCGCCAGCCACTCCGCTTCCGGCCGGCCGAGCCACTTATCGCCTTCACGCTCGGCCATGTGGCGGCCGACCGGGATCATGTATTCGCCGGGATAGAGCCCGGACGGAATCTCGCCGATTTCCTCGCCCAATGCCTCGCGGTAGCGGAGATGCGCCGAGCGCGCCAGCGCTTCGACCTGGGCGCCGAAATCGTTGATGTAGTACTCGGTGCTGACGTCGTAGCCGGCCTTGGCGAGCAGCCTGGCGAGCGCATCGCCGATGACGGCGCCGCGCGCATGCGCGACATGCAGCGGTCCGGTCGGATTGGCCGAAACGTATTCGACGTTGATTCGAGTTCCCTTACCGACGGCGCTGTCCCCGTAGGCCGTCCCGCGCCTCAATATCTCGGCCATCTGGCGATGCCAGAAATCCGCCGCTATGCCCAGGTTGATGAAACCGGGACCGGCCACCTCCGCGCCTTCGACCGTCGGAAGCTCCGCGAGCTTTGCGGCGATGCGTTCGGCCAGGTCGCGCGGTTTCAAACCGGCAGCCTTCGCCAGCACCAAGGCGGCATTGGTCGCGAGATCGCCCATCGCCGGGTCGCGCGGCGCCTCGACGACGACACGGTCGGTCTCCGGCGCCTCCGGAAAGGTGCCGTCGGCGGCCAATTCGGCGATGACGGAGCAGATCTCGTCTTGGAAAGCGTCGAATATGTTCATGTTCTCAGCGATTTTAGCTGGCGCCGGGGGTGATACGCCAACGGAAAGGCACGATCAAGCGGACTTGCCGGTTTGGATGGGTTCGTGCGAGGGTTAGCAGATGACCGAAACCGCGCAATCCGAATTCCGAGCACGCCTGCTGACCATGCGGTCAGACCTGGAGCGCGACTCGGAGATCACGGCCGATGAACGCAAGCCGGTCGAGTTGGATCAGACCTCGGTCGGCAGGTTGACGCGCATGGATGCCATGCAGGCGCAGGCCATGCAGGTCGAGGCTGAACGTCGTCGCCAACTCGAGCGCCGGCGTATCGACGCCGCCCTCGCCCGGCTCGATGACGGCGAGTTCGGCTACTGCATGGTCTGCCGCGGCGAGATCGAGCCCAAGCGCCTACTCCAGGACCCGACCGTGCCGAACTGCTTCAGTTGCGCCCGCGCCAAGTCCTAGTCGGCGCCGCGGCGCACGATGTCACGCCTATACAATTGATGGAAACGGGCACCGAGCAGCGCCAAGGACAGCACGGTGGCAATGCCGACGCCCTGGAAGATGCCGGCAACCCCATGCCCGAGGTGGAACACCAAATACCAGGTCAACGGCAACATTACCGCGAAGAACGCGAAGGTCTGCAGGAAGCAGGGCATCCATACGTCCTAACGGCCGCGCAGCGCGTTGGCCATCAACGCCTGGCCGTCATCCGTGACCAGGGCGAGCGCGACCCAGCCGACCAGCGGCACCGCCGCAGCGACAACAGCGGTATCATCGGTGAAGACACGCACCAGAGGCGCGTCGAGCGCGACCATTCCGCTGCCCATCGCCACGGTCACCAGTGTGGTCACGGTGAGACCGACCCAGCTTGCCAGCATCATGTCATCTGCGTCGCGTCGTCCGTGCGCGTTACCTACGCGAACCGCTGTCGCCGCGCCGAGCCCGACAGCAACCATGAACGACGTCACCAGCAGATAGAACGACACTGTGAACGCCGCCAGCGGCAACGGCCCGAGCCAGCCGGCAAATTGCTGCACGGTGGTGAAGGCAATGGACTCGACGGCCAGGCTGGCGCCGGTGGCGTAACCGAGCCGGCGCTGATGGCGCCACGCCGTCCAGCCGCCGCCGGCCGGTTCGCGCACGCCGAATTCCGCGTGGCCGCGCATGTTGAACACACAACCGATCATCCCTAGCGCCAACACCTAGCGCGACACCGTCGTCGCCAGTGCGGCGCCGAGCGCGCCGGGCGGCAGGCCCGGCACTCTGCCGCCAATCAGCAGTGTATTGAGGCCGAAATTGACCATGTTGGCGACAATCATGACAGTTGGGCCAGGAGTCGGCCGCCGCACGCCTTCGAGGAAGAAGCTGCAGGCCAGGAACAACAAATGCCCCGGCACGCCGAAGCCGAGCACCGCCATCACCCGGCCGCCTTCACGCGCTAGTTCCGGCGACTGCCCGGTCCAGGTCAGCAGCGTTTCGCCTTACGCGCAGGCCGACGCGCCGATCGCGCCGAGACCGGCGGCATAGGCGATCGCGCGACGCCACACGCGCCCGCACTCGCGATGCGCGCCGGCGCCGAAGTGATGCGCCGACAACACCAGCGTGCCCATGATCAAGCCGAGCGAGGTAACGACAAGCGGCTGCACAAGCGACATGCCCATTGCCATGAAGCCAAGCTGGCGCGCGTCGTGATGGCCGACCATGATGATGTCGGCCAGAATCATCAGGATCATGCCCGAACGTGCGAGCACGATCGGCGTTGCCAATCGAAGTATTTCGGCAACGTGTCGGATCAGCCGCGGCGTCAACGCAGGCGTACCGGATACCTTGGCATCGTGGGGTTTCTGGCCCATAAGCAACGATCCGTTTCCACCCAGGCCTTTGGGCATTCGCTGATTGGTGTCGACGCTCCGTGACGACGCCCTCCGCCCCCGACACGCAATCTGCATCCGCCGGGCGCCAGGGATGACGCCGGCGTCTATCAGTTCCAGCACGCGCTCAAGGAACGGGTCGCACTCGCCGAGCTTGGCCATCTCGACAATGGTGTTAGCGAGATAGTCGCGGCAGGTCCCGTACTTGCCCTTGCCGCCCGCCATCACCATGGCCATTTCCTCGGCCGGCCTCGGGCCGGCGTATTGGATATGACCCGGATTGGCGAGCCAGCTGAGCGCCGTGACGCGGCTACCGTCGTCGGCCACGACATCGACCCAGGCGGCACGATAGACGCCGCTGACCATCTCGCGCTGCCACAAATATGCGAGGTCGCTCTCTCGGCTTTCCGGCGCCAGCCGATAGGCGATTCCCCGGCAATTACCGGCCGTCGGCTCCAGGCACAGGGCTAGGCCGGGGCGGTCGGGCGTGCCCCGCGCCATGGTACTCCAGATGTGGAACCGGCGCTGGTAGCCGTCGGGTGTCGCCGGCCTGCGCTCCAACGGCGCGAAACCCGGGTTCCACAGCAACAAACCGAAACCGAAAACCCAGACGTCGCCGCTGTTCGGCGCCTGAGCCATGGTTTCCCGGAACAGGCGCGCGCGTTCGTCTTCTTCGAGATGCGGAAACGGCAGCTTCGGCCAAGGGTTGGCTGCCGTCATGACCTTACACCGCCTGTTCCTTGGTGGTGCGGAACTGGAGATCCGGCCAGTCCTCCATCGCCTTATTCAAATGCCAGGCGTTGCGCGCCAGGAACACCGGCGCGCCGTCGTGGTCTTCCGCCATGGCGCCACGGTTGTCGTCGCCGAACTTCTTGAGCTTGAGCGCATCGCCTTCCACCCACCGTGCCGTATAAAGCTCGGCGGGCTCGAACCGCACCGGCACGTCGTATTCGGTGCGGATGCGTTCGGCCAGAATCTCGAACTGCAACACGCCGACGACACCGACGACCCAGTCGCCGCCGATGATCGGCTTGAGGACGCGCGCCGCCCCCTCCTCCGCCAGTTGCAGCAAAGCGCGGCCCAAGTGCTTGGCGCGCATTGGGTCCTCCGGCCGTACTTTTTGCAGAAGTTCCGGCGCGAAGATCGGGATGCCTCGGAACCTGAGCCCCTCGCCCTCTGTCAACGTGTCACCGATGCGGAGATTGCCGTGGTTGGGAATGCCGATGATGTCGCCGGCCCAGGCCTCCTCCGCCAGTTCACGTTCGCTGGCGAGGAACAGTTGTGCGTTGTGGACGTTGAGCGTCTTGCCAGAGCGCACATGCAGCAACTTCATGCCGCGTTTGTACCGGCCCGAACACAGCCTGACGAAGGCAATGCGGTCGCGGTGCTTGGGATCCATGTTCGCCTGGATCTTGAACACGAAGCCGCTCAGCTTGGTCTCGCCGGGCGCGACTGTGCGTTCCTCGGCTGGCTGCGGGCGTGGCGACGGCGCGTTGGCGACGAGGCCGTCGAGCAGTTCGCGGACGCCGAAATTGTTGATCGCGCTGCCGAAATAGACCGGCGACAAGTGGCCTTCCTTGTAAGAAGTCAGGTCGAACGGCTTGCAGAGCGCGCGTGCCATCTCGACTTCCTCGCGCAGCTTCGCCACGGCGTAGTCCGGCAGCAACTGGTCGAGCTTGGGATCGTCCAGACCGTGGCACGACTCGCCCTCGTCGGGGCGTTCCTCGCGCGAGCGGCTGAGCAGGATCAACCGGTCGCGGATCAGATCGTAGCACCCGAGAAAATCGCGTCCCATGCCGATCGGCCAGCTGGCCGGCGTCACGTCGAGCGCCAGCGTCTGTTCGATCTCGTCGAGGATCTCGAACGGATCGCGGGCTTCGCGGTCGAGCTTGTTGATGAAGGTGACGATCGGCACATCGCGCAGGCGGCAAACCTCGAACAGCTTCCGCGTCTGTGCCTCGATACCCTTGGCGGCGTCGATCACCATGACCGCCGAATCGACCGCCGTCAGCGTTCGGTAGGTGTCCTCGCTGAAGTCCTGGTGGCCCGGCGTGTCGAGCAGATTGAAGGTGCAGCCTTCGTATTCATAGGTCATCACCGACGATGTCACCGAAATGCCGCGCTCGCGTTCGACCTTCATCCAGTCGGAATGTGCGCGGCGCTGCTCGCCACGCGCTTTGACCGCGCCTGCAAGCTGGATCGCGCCGCCGAAAAGCAGCAGCTTTTCCGTCAGTGTCGTCTTGCCGGCGTCGGGGTGCGAGATGATCGCGAACGTCCGGCGGCTGGCGACGGCGGCTGGCAACTCGCTCACGCTTTTGCTCATGTTCCGTTTTGAATCCGGGGACGGGCCGGCAAATCTATCCCGTTCGCTCGAAATGGCCAGAGATTTGTGCCATCGCCGTCATACTTGCAAGTGCCCAGACCGGCGGATAGCTTGTGGCCGTCGATGAATGAAAAGTCGCAAAAGAATCATACTCTTCGGCGGTTGAGATGGGGATGGATCCCAAAGACCGCAAGAGTTCGGACAGGCGTGACTCGGATCGCCGCGACAGCGAACGCCGGGATGCCGACCGGCGTGAAAAGTCGGAACGGCGCAAGAAGAAAGCCGCCGTCGAGCGCAAACGCCGCAAGGGCGACGACCGTCGTACGGACGAGCGCCGCGCCGAGAAGGGTGTCCGGCGCCAGGGACCGCGCCGCAGTGGCAGGGACCGTCGCGACGAGGAGTAAACGTCAGCCCGCGGCTGTCTTCGGCAGGTGACGTCACCAGTGTTGCTGATTGATTGAGAATCCCTGCTGGTAATGCCTGATCTTGTAGGCCTCGACGACTTCCTTGATCTGGTTGTCGAGCACGAAGTAGCGCTGCCGGTTCTTGCTGTCGCGCAGGATCACCA
>JAYNJY010000104.1:0-513 GCA_038110665.1 Rhodospirillaceae bacterium
ACACCGCGCTGGTCGGCACCGTGCTCGCCAGCTTCGCCGTGCCGTTCGAATGGGTGCCGCCGACGGCGAGCGAATGGGGGCTGATGGCGGCCATGGGCACCTTCGGCGCACTCGGCCACTTCACGCTGATCCGCGCGTTCCAGTCGGCACCGCCCTCGGCGTTGATGCCGTTCGCCTATTCGGGCCTGATCTGGGCGACGCTGTTCGGCTACCTGGTGTTCGCGAACCTGCCGGACGGCTACACCATCCTGGGCGCGCTGATCATCGCCGGCAGCGGCTTCTACATCTTCCACCGCGAACAGCGCGCGGCCAGACTGGCCGCCGCGGCGGCGCACGAACCGGAGTTTTAGGCGCGCTTCGCGACGTCGTAACCGAGCCGCAGCGCGGTGATGGCGGCGGCGACCGCCGCCTGGGTCGGATCGATGACGATCATGCCGAGCGCGTGCTGCTTGGGCCGGCGCTAGCGCGCCAGGCCGGCGCCCGCGAGGCGGGAGGGCGGCGCGCCGGAGTCGT
>JAYNJY010000104.1:523-9854 GCA_038110665.1 Rhodospirillaceae bacterium
GCCGAGCAGGATGGTCCGCGCGCCATACTCGTCGCGCAGGCGCTTGCCGGTGGCGAGCATGCGCGTTTCCGTCGCTGCCTCGTTACTGAGATCGGCGACGGCGAGGCCGACCGGCAGGTCGGCGACGATCTGCTGCTCGAGCCGGCTGGCGCGCACGTAGTTCCAGTGCCGTTCGACGGCCACGTCGAGGATCGAGACGACGCCGATCTTGCCGCCGAGCGGGACGGCGGCGGCTATACCGGACTCGGCGATGCCGAACACCGGCCGCGACGTCGTCTCGCGGGCGGCGCGAAGGCCCGGATCGGAGTAGCACGCGATGACGTAGGCGTCGGCGCCTGGCTCTGCCTTGATCGTTTTTACCACCAGCGGTGCCGCCATGTCGGCGTCGGCCTGGGTCTCGACCCCGCGCGGCCCCTCGGCGACGGTGATGCAGCGGATGTTCGGTGCGTCGTTGGTGCGCAGCGGATCGAGCGCCGCGTCGATGGCACGCGTGACCTCGGTGTTGGAGTTCGGGTTGATGACCAGGATGTTGGCGTCCATCGCCGTCGTCCCCGCCATCACTTCGCGTCCGGGCGGACCACGCCCGTCTGGCTGGCGATCAGGCCGTAGTGCTCGATGCGGCGGTGGCGACCGAAGTCGAACACCGTCGACTTGATAAAGTTGCAGTCGTCGAGATTGCAGTCGGCGACGATCAGTTCGTCGCCGAGCGTCTCGGTGCGGGCGACGATCTTGCCGGACGGATGCACGATAGTCGAGCCGCCAAGCAGTTCGTTGCCGTCCTCGATGCCGGCCTTGGCGACGGCGATCACCCAGGTGCCGTTCTGGTAGGCGCCGGACTGCACGGAAAGATCGTTGTGGAAGGTGCGCATTTCCGCGCCCTCCTCGGGCCGCTGCGAGTTGGTCGACGGCGTGTTAAAGCCGAGCACCACCATCTCGACGCCCTGCAGGCCCATGACCCGGTAGGTCTCGGGCCAGCGCCGGTCGTTGCAGATGCACATGCCGAACAGCCCGTTCATGAACGGCCACACCTTGAAGCCGAGGTCGCCCGGCTCGAAATATTTCTTCTCCAGGTGCTGGAAGGTGCGCTTGGGGTCGTATTCGCCGTGTCCGGGCAGGTGGATCTTGCGGTATTTGCCGACGATGACGCCCTTGTCGTCGACCAGGATCGAGGTGTTGAAGCGGCGCGGCCGGCCGTCCTCCTCGGTCAGTTCGGCGTAGCCCAGGTAGAAGCCGATGCCGTACTCCCTGGCCTTATCGAACAGCGGCTTGGTCGCCGCGTTCGGCATCTCGCGCTCGAAGTAGCTGTCGACCTCGTCCCGGTCTTCGATGTTCCAGCGCGGAAAGAAGGTGGTCAGCGCCAGTTCCGGAAACACCACGAAGCGGCAGCCCTTGGCATGCGCCTGATCGAGAAGCGCGATCATACGCGCGACGGCGACCTGACGGCCGTCGCTCCGCTGCAACGGGCCCAACTGGGCGGCGCCGACGCGAATCGTCCTGGACAAGTCTTCGACCATCTGTATTCCTTTTAGCTTCAACCAACGCACCAAGCCGGCGACGCGAACGGGCCGGCCGCCGAATTTAAGCATGGGCCGGCGCGGATGCGGAGTCGAATCGTGCGCCGGCACCGAGAGCGCGGCGCTGAGGGCGGAGACGACGGCGGATGACTGAATTCGACCTGGCGATACGCGGCGGAACGGTGGTCACCGCGTCATCCAAGATGAACTGCGACATCGGCATCAAGGACGGCGTCATCGCCGCCCTGGCGGGTAACCTCGGTCCGGCTAAACGCGATATCGACGCCGACGGCAAGCTGGTGCTGCCGGGCGGCATCGAGGGCCACTGCCACATCGAGCAGAAGTCCGCCTTCGGCCTGATGAGCGCCGACGACTTCGAGAGCGGCTCGATCGCCGCCGCCTTCGGCGGCAACACCACGATCATCCCGTTCGCCGCCCAGCACAAGGGCGACAGCCTGCGCGCCACGGTCGAGAACTACCACGCCTGCGCCGGACCGAAAGCGGTGATCGACTACGCCTACCACCTGATCGTTTCCGATCCGACGCCGGAAGTGCTGGGCCAGGAACTGCCGGCCTTGATCAAGGGCGGCTTCACCTCGTTCAAGGTCTACATGACCTACGACCTCTTGCGTCTCGACGACAAGCAGATTCTCGACGTCTTGAGCGTGGCGCGCCAGGAAGGAGCGCTCGTCATGATCCACGCGGAGAACTACGAGATGATCCGCTGGCTCACCGAACGACTGCTCGCCGCCAACCACCGCGAGCCCAAATACCACGCGGTCAGCCACTGCCGGATTTCCGAGAGCGAGGCGACGCACCGCGCCATTGCGCTCTCCAGGCTGGTCGACACGCCGATCCTGATCGTGCACGTCTCGACCGAGGAGGCGACGGCGGAGATCCGCAAGGCCCAGGACGCCGGCCTCAAGGTCTATGGCGAGACCTGCCCGCAGTACCTGTTCCTGACCGCCGACGACATCGACAAGCAGGGCATGGAGGGCGCCAAGTTCTGCTGCAGCCCGCCGCCGCGCGACGCCGAGGCCCAGGAAGCGATCTGGCGCGGCATCCGCAACGGCACCTTCCAGGTGTTCTCGTCCGACCACGCGCCCTACCGCCTCGACGAGACCGGCAAGCTCTACGCCGGGCCGAACCCGCCGTTCAACAAGATCGCCAACGGCGTGCCCGGCATCGAACTGAGATTGCCGCTGCTGTTCTCGGAGGGCGTCGGGAAGGGCCGCATCGACATCCACAAATTCATCGAGCTGACGTCCACCAACGTGGCACGCATCTACGGCCTGTTCCCGCGCAAGGGCACGATCCAGATCGGCGCCGACGCCGATCTCGCGATCTGGGACCCGGACCTCGAAAAGACGGTGACCTGGGACCACCTGCACGACCGCACCGGCTACACGCCCTACGAAGGCAAGACGCTGAAGGGCTGGCCGGTGGTCACCATCAATCGCGGCCGCGTCGTCGTCGCCGACGGCGAGCTTCAAGTCCAGGCCGGTTCCGGCAATTTCCTGGAACGCGATTTCTCGGGCTTCGCCACGCCGCTCGGGCAATTGGAGCCGGAACTCGATCCGGCCCGCAATTTCGGCGCCAGCATCCTGCCCGGCGCGCCAGCCCGCTGACGCCGAAGCACCGCCATGGACTCGGCCGCCGAGCTCGCCGATATCGGGAGGAAGGTGCGCAAGGCGCGCCAGGACCGGCGCATCACGCTCGAGCACCTAGCGCAGGCCTCGAACGTGTCTAAGTCGGCGCTCTCGCAAGTCGAGCGCGGCGCATCGGTTCATCTTCTACTTCGCCATCCTGTCCGCGATCACGCCCCCGGTCTGCACCGGCGCCTACGTAGCCGCCGGCATTGCCAAGGCCGACCCGATCAAGACCGGGTTCAGCGCCATGCGGCTCGGCATCGTCGTGTTCCTGCTGCCGTTCACCTTCGTCTACGACCCGGACCTGCTGCTGATCGGCGACAACATGGGTCAGGCGACGCTGCACATCAGCACCTGCGCCCTCGGCATCGCGTTCTGGGGCTGGAGGGCTACTTCCGTGAACGGCTCGGTATCGTGCCGTACACCCTGCTGATGATTGCCGGCGTGATGCTGATCTGGCCCAATGCCTGGATCAGCATGGCCGGACTGGCGATCGGCGTGCTCGGCCTGCTACCGAGCCTGAAGGGCCTGCGTCTGCGCCGGCCCGTGGACCACCGCACAGAGATCGACGGTTAAGGCGCAAGCGAACGCTTTCGCGGCCCGCGCTCAGGGCGTTCATGACCAACGGCAAGACCTGGACTTTCAAATGATCGGGGCCGACGGCCGGCCCGTTTAGCGGCCGCGCTGCTTGCGCCAGGCGGCGAAGCCCTGCTTGGTCTTGTCTTCCGTCGCCGGATAGAGGCCGAGGATCGAGCGGCCCTTCTTCACCTCCTCGGTGACGAAGTCCTCGAAGGCGGTCATCTCGACCGCCTCGGCGCAGATCTCGTCGGCGATGTCGGCCGGGATGACGACCACGCCCTCGCCGTCGCCGACGACGACGTCGCCGGGAAACACCGGTGCGTCGCCGCAGCCGATCGGCACGTTGATGTCGATGGCCTCGTGCACGGTCAGGTTGGTCGGCGCCGCGGGGCGGGCGTGGTAGGCGGGGATGTCGAGCGCCGCGATCTCGGGCGAGTCGCGAAAACCGCCATCGGTGACAACGCCGGCGACGCCCCTAAGCATGAGCCGCGTCACCAGGATCGAGCCGGCGGAAGCCGCACGCGGGTCCTTGCGGCTGTCGATGACGAAGACGGCGCCGGGCGGGCAGTCCTCGACGGCCTTGCGCTGCGGGTGGGCGCGGTCCTGGAACACGCTGATCGGGTTTCGGTCCTCGCGCGCCGGCATGTAGCGGAGCGTGAACGCCTCGCCGACCATCCGCTTGGCGTTCGGGTTGAGCGGATGGACGCCCTGGATGAACTGGTTGCGGAGCCCCTTCTTGAACAACGCCGTGGTGATGGTGGCGACGCTGACGATCTTGAGCTTTTCGCGGGTCTGGTCGGAAAGTGCCATGGCCGGCTCCGTTCTCAGAAGATGTCCGGTTCGCCGACGGGCGCGCCGAAGTCGGTTTGCAGGAAGTCGAAATCGCAGCCCTCGTGGGCTTGCTTGATGTGACGGCTGAACATCCAGCCGTAGCCGCGCTCGAAGCGCGGTTCCGGCGCTTTCATGGCGGCCCTACGTTTTTCCATTTCGGCCTCAGGCACGTCGAGCGAAATCGTGCGGGCCTCGACATCGACCGAGATCGGATCGCCGTTCCTGACCAATGCCAGCGGCCCGCCGACGTAAGCTTCGGGGCTGACGTGGAGCACGCAAGCGCCGTAGCTGGTGCCGCTCATGCGCGCGTCCGAGAGCCTGAGCATGTCGCGCACGCCCGCCTTTACCAGCTTGCGCGGAATCGGCAGCATGCCCCATTCCGGCATGCCGGGTCCGCCTTGCGGACCGGCGTTCCTGAGCACCAGCACGTGGTCGGCGGTGACGTCGAGGTTCTCGTCCTCGATCGCCTTTTTCATCGACGGATAGTCGTCGAACACCATGGCCGGCCCGGTATGCTTGAGAAAACGCGGCTCGCAGGCGCTCGGCTTTATAACGCCGCCGGCCGGCGCCAGGTTGCCCTTCAGCACCGCCAGGGCGCCCTCCGCGTAGATCGGATCGTCAACGCTGCGGATGACGTCGGCGTTGTAGACCTCGGCGCCCACGATGTTCTCGCCGATGGTGCGGCCGTTGACCGTCGGCGCGCCGAGATGCAAATGTCCGGAGATGCGCTTCATTAGCGCCGGCAGGCCGCCAGCGTAGTAGAAATCCTCCATCAGATAGGTGTCGCCGCTCGGCCGCACGTTGGCGATGACCGGCACCTTGCGGCTCGCCTTTTCGAAGTCGTCGAGGCCGATATCGCGGCCGGCGCGGCGCGCCATGGCGATCAGATGGATGATGGCGTTGGTCGAACAGCCCATGGCCATGGCCACCGCGATGCCGTTCTCGTAGGCGGCGCGGGTCTGGATGGTGGCGGGGGTCAGGTCCTCCCATACCATCTCGACAATGCGCCGGCCGCTCAGGGTGGCCATGCGGATGTGGTTGGAATCGGCCGCCGGGATCGACGATGCGCCCGGCAGCGTCATGCCGATGGCCTCGGCAATGGCGGTCATGGTGCTGGCCGTGCCCATGGTCATGCAGGTTCCGTGGCTGCGCGCGATGCCGGCCTCGAGGTCGAGCCAGTCCTGGTCGGTGATGTTGCCGGCGCGGCGCTCGTCCCAGTATTTCCAGGCGTCCGAGCCGGAACCCAGGGTCTTGCCCTTCCAGTTGCCGCGCAGCATCGGCCCGGCCGGCACGAAGATAGCCGGCACGCCGGCGCTGGTCGCGCCGAGCAACAGGCCGGGCGTGGTCTTGTCGCAGCCACCCATGAGCACGGCGCCGTCGATCGGGTGGGAGCGTATCAGTTCCTCGACCTCCATGGCCAGCATATTGCGGTAGAGCATGGTGGTCGGTTTGACGAAGTTCTCGGCCAGGGAAATCGCCGGCAGTTCGATCGGCCAGCCGCCGGCCTGCAGGATGCCGCGCTTCACGTCCTCGACGCGGTGCTTGAAATGCATGTGGCAGGGATTGATGTCGGACCAGGTGTTGAGGATGGCGATCACCGGCTTGCCTTGCCAGTCGCTCGGGTCGTAGCCCATCTGCAGCGCGCGCGAGCGATGGCCGAAACCGCGCAGGTCGTCGTGGCCGAACCAGCGGTAGCTGCGCAATTGTTCGCGGGTCTTCTTGGTTTTCATGCTGATACCTCTGGGACTGTTGCGCCGACGCCGCGCCCGGCGGCGGCGATGGCCTCCCAGGCATCCCTAGGCAACGGAATGCCATCGCGCGAACGGCGTTCGCGAGCGCGCTGCTCGGGCTCGCCGGGAATCAAGACCTCGCCGCCGGCCTGCGCCGGCCGGGCGCTCTTGAAGTAAGCGATGTAGCGTTTCAGTTCGGCGGCGACGCCGTCGCCGGCGTCGAACAGTTTCACCGGCATGTAGATCGACAGCATGCCGTTGTAGATGCGTTGGTAGCCGGGACCGGTGGCGCCCGAACCGGTCAACGCACCGGCCAGCAGTTCGCACATGAACGCCAGGCCCGAGCCCTTGTGCGCGCCCATGGCGACGAGCGCGCCCTCGCCGTTGCGGACGTTCGGCTGCACCGCCGGATCGGCGGCGCCGTAGAGCAGCGTCGGGTCGGTGCCGAGGCGGCCGTCGGGGCCGATCAGGCTGCCTTCGGGAAGCGCTTTGCCGCCCTTGGCCGCGACCAGCACCTTGCCCTCGGCGACCAGCGAGGTGGCGAAATCGAGGATCACCGGCGCCGCGCCCGGATTGGGCAGGCCGATGGCGACGGGTGCCGTCGACATGCGCCGCTCGACGCCGCCGAAGGGCGCGACCAGGATGCTACCGGCGACGTTGACGAAATGGATCGAGACCTGGCCAGCGGCGGCGGCGGTCTCGGCGAAAGCGCCGATGCGGCCCAGGTGGCCGGCGTGGCGGAGCGCGACGACGCCGACGCCGTGGCGTTCGGCCGCCTCGATGCCGCGCCAGACGGCGAGCGGACCGACGGTCTGGCCGAAACCGAAGTTGCCGTCGAGGATCAGGAGCGGGCCGTGGTCGGCGACGACGGTGAGGTCGCGGTCAGCGACCAGGTTGCCGCTCTCAAGCCAGCCGAGATAGCGCGGCACGCGGATGACGCCGTGGCTGTCATGGCCGGTGAGGCTGGCCTCGACCAGATTCTCGGCGATGCGTCGGCTCTCGGCATCCGAACATCCGGCGCGGCCGAAGCTGTCCGCCAGGAAATCGGTCAACGCGCCAACCGGGATCGTCACGCCGGCAGCCGGCGCCATTTCGTTCACAACACGCTCCCGTTGACGACGTAAACCGGGTCGAGCCTGCCGTCGAGGGCGGCCAGCACGTTGCTGGCGCAGAGCTCGGCGACGCGCTCGCCGGTTTCGACGCATAGCGCCGAGTTGTGCGGCGTGACCAACACGTTGTCGAGACCGAGCAGCGGGCAGTCGGGCGCCGGCGGCTCGTCCTGGGTGACGTCGAGGCCGGCACCGAGCAGGGTGCCGTCGGTCAGCGCCTGGTAGAGCGCCGCCTCGTCGATAAGCGAGCCGCGCGCGGTGTTGATGACGACGGCACCGGGCTTCATCGCGGCGAACTCGGCCTTCCCAAGCAGCGGCGTGCCATCGGGCCGCGCTGGCAGGTGCAGGCTGACGAAATCGGCGCGCGGCAAGGCCGCGTGGAAATCGGTGACGAACTCGTATCCGGCCGCCTCGGCCGCCTTCCGCGAGGCCTCGCGTCCGCTGGCGATGACCCACATGCCGAAGGCGGCACAGCGCTTGGCCGCCTCGCCGCCGATGCCGCCGAGGCCGACGATCAGGACCGTCTTGCCGAGCAGCTCATGGCCGAAAACCTTGAAACGTTCCGCGTAGCGCCCGGTCCGGGTGTTGCGGTCCATTACCGCGATGCGCCGGTTGACGCCGAGCATGAGCAGCAGCGTGTGTTCGGCGACCGAGGCCGACAACGCGCCGACCACGATCGTCAACGGAATACCGCGGCGGGTCAGCGCCGCGACGTCGATGTGGTCGTAGCCGACCCCCATGCGCGCCACCGTCTTCAGGTTCGGCGCTCGCTTGATCGCCTCGGCGGCGAGCGGCGTGAGGCGAATGATCAGGGCGTCCGCCCGTTCGAGCCCTTCGGCGAGCGCGGCGGCGTTCAGCCCCTCGCGGTAGTCCAGCTCGACGTCGGGACGTGCGCGCAGGATCGCCAGGCCGCATTCATGGACCGGACCTTCGATGAGGATGCGGGGCATGGCCTTGGTTCTCCGTTCAGGGCGCGGTCTGCGGACGGCGCCGGTCGATGAGCTGGCCGATGATTACGATGGCGGCTAGCGCGGCGCCGGCCAGGTCGGTGTAGATGCCCGGCTTGATCAGGCAGAACGCGGCCGCGACCATGAGCACGCGCTGCCACATGCTGGCGTGGGTGATGAAATATCCGTGCAAGCCGGCGGCGAGTAATACCACCCCGCAGACGGCGGAGACCGTGGTCAGCGCGATCGTCGACCAGGCGCCGATCAGCAACAGTGACGGCCCGAATACGAACATGAACGGGATGATGTAACCGGTCAGCCCGAGCTTGACGGCGGCGAGGCCCGATTCCCAGAGCCCGGCGCCAGAAAGCCCGTTGGAGGCATAGACGGCAAGGGCGACGGGCGGCGTGATCGCCGACAGGATCGCGAAGTAGAACACGAACATGTGCGCCGCCTCGACGGTGACGCCGAGCTTGACCACCGCCGGCACCAGGAGCGCGACCTGCATGATGTAGGCCGGCGTCGTCGGCATGCCCATGCCGAGGATGATTCCGGCCAGCATGGTGAAGAACAGCGCCACCACCAACGAGTTCTGCGAGACGCCGAGCACGAAGCTGGTGAACTCGATGCCGAGCCCGGTCAGTGCGATGACGCCGATGACGATGCCGGCGCAGCCGCAGGCGAGGGCCACGCCGACCGCGTTCTTGGCGCCGTCGACGAGCGCCTCGAGGATGTTCTTGGGGTTGAGGTGCTGGCGGCTCGATTTGCGGAGCATGATCGTCGGGAACACCGAGAAGATGCCGCAGAGCGCGGCGAAGGGCGCACTGAAGCCGGCGATCAGCACGCCGACGATGACGACCAGCGGAATGAACAGGTGGCCGTGGTTGGTCAGGGTATCCTTGAGCGACGGCAATTCGGACTTGGGCAGGCCGACCATGCCGACGCGCCGGGCCTCGAAGTGCACGGCCATGA
>JAYNJY010000105.1:0-7027 GCA_038110665.1 Rhodospirillaceae bacterium
TCCCTTCGCTCGCCATTCCCGTGGCGCCCTCCCGATGCCGGTCGTTCCGTGCCACCGATCCTATCCGCCGATCTTCAGTTGGAACACCCCCGCCCCTTCGTGGACCAGCAACATGGTCGAAAGCTGCGGGACGAAAGCGATGATCAGCCACGCCAGCATCAGCGCGATCAGGTAAGGCAGCGTATACTTCAATAATCGGAAATACGGTATGCCCGTGATGCCGCTGGCGACGTACAAATTCAGCCCGTAGGGCGGCGTGATGAAGCCGATGGCGTCACCGACCAGAAACACGACCGCAAAATGGATTGGGTCGATGCCGACTTGCTGCGCGATCGGCGCCAGGATCGGCGCAAAGATAATGGTATTCGGCAGGCTTTCGAGGATGGTGCCGGCTGCCAGCACGATCGCCATGCAGGCGAACAGAATGGCGTAATAGCCGCCCAAGCCGCCCAGCATTTCCGTGACGAACGCCTTCGCGCCCAACAGCGACAGAATCTGCTGCATCACCACGGAAACCGCGATCAAGGGCGCGAGCAGGCCGGTAATCTGGCCGGACCGCAGCAACACGTTCGGCAACGTCTTCAACTTGATCTCGCGGGTGATGAAGAGGCCGGCGATGATGCCGAACCCGGCGGTCACGCCGGCAGCCTCAGTCGGCGAGAAAGCGCCGGAGTAGATGCCCCAGATGACGATGCCGATGGCAAGAAAGCCGAGCCACGCCCGGGCCCCGGTCTTCATCACCTTCACGGGCTCGAACTTTATCAGATGCCCCCAGCCGTTGATCCGCGAAACGATGTAGCAAGCTCCCATCATGAACACGACCATGAGCAGGCCGGGCAGCAGCCCGCCGATGAACAAGTCGCTGATCGACAGGTTCATCAGGAACCCGTACACGATGAAAATGATGCTGGGCGGGATGATGATACCGACCGTACCGCCGGCCGCCGATGTCGCCGCGGCGAAGTTCTTGTCGTATCCGCCCTTGGTCATCTCCGGATACATGATCGACCCAATGGTCGCCGTGGTCGCCGAGTTGGAGCCCGAAATGGCGGCGAACAGGCCACAGGCGCCGAGCGATGCCATCGCCAGACCGCCGCGCAACCAGCCGAGCACGGAATATGCGAAATCGGACAGGCGCTTGGCGATCCCGGCGGCGTTGATCAAATCGCCCGTCAGAATGAACAGCGGCAGCGCCAGAAGCCCAAAGAAGTTGAGCCCCTCGAACAGGGTGACGCCGACATTCGCCAGCGTAAAGTCGATGACGATGCTGACACCGACCACCCACAAGCCGATGACCAGGAAGATCGGCACCCCCAGGACGAACAGAACCGTGACACCAATCGAGATAAGCGAGATCCACACCCCCTGCATGTTCGTTCACTCCCCCAGGATGCTGACTTGATGCCTGAACGATTCGCCGCGCCGGTAGGTTTGGATGTCGGCCCAAAGATTTTGCAGCGCACGATAGATCAGCAGCACCCACGCCAGAGGAGTTGCCATGTAGAACCACCATTGCATGACGTTGTCGGTGCCCTGCACGATGGCGAAGTTGTTATAGGACAAGTGTACCTGAAGCGTCGTGTAGTAGACGACGATAATCGCGAACGCGACCCACAAGAAGGCGTCCAGGCATAAACAGGCGAACTGCGCCTTGTAGGGCAGGCGGACGCGGACCTCGTCGAACGAGAGATGGGTCCGGATTTTTGTATTGTAGGCCGCGCCCATCCAGGTCACCCACAGAAACAGATAGATTGGGATGGTCGTGCTCCAAGCCGCCTGCTGGCTGAATAAGAAGCGCCGAATAACTTCGACGAAAATGATCGCCGCCATCGTCACGTAACAGATAAGGATGACGACCTTTTCGATGTTCTGGTCGATCCAGCGAAGAATCGGTGCAACGTTCATCACGAATACTCCCCCGTTCGCAAAGGTCCTCAGCGCGCGGATCGGTGTCCCCGCACCGTCGCCCACCCGCCTTGCCCGTGGGCGTTTCTATTCTCGACGAATTAGCCGCATGAATCCATAGGCCGGCCGGGGCGCGGGCGTACCGCCCGCGCCCCTTTTGCCGTTCGCGATCAGGCCTTCCACCAACGCCGCGGTTCGACGTTTTCCGCCAGCGTCTCCTTCGGAATCTCGCGCGCAATCTTCGAGATTTCCGCGTAGGTGTCGATGCCGCCGGCCCAGCCGTTGAGGCGAGCGCGCCATTCTTCCCACGCCTTCGGATGGTGCTTCGGCGAGCACATTTCCTCGGCTTCCTTCCGCGCCGCGTCGTTCAGCATGGCGACGCGGGTGTTGTTCTTGGCGAAGATGGTGCCCGGCAGGACCGGATCGGAGAAGCCGCAGGTCTTGACCAGCGCTGCCTCGTGCGCCGCCTGAACGTGGACCTGGGTAAGATAGGACGACTCCATCACCACATCCTGCAAGGCGCCGCCGAGCTTGTCGAAGGTCTTGGAGTTCATGCCGGTGTGTTCGGTGCCGCAGAAGAATTCCAGATTGACGACCTGGGAAACGACCGGCGACATGTTGGCGTAGGCCACTGCCGACGCCCAGGTTTCGGCACCATCGATCAGGCCCTGCTTCAAGCCGTCGAGGGTTTCTTCCCATGCGATCGGCACCGGGTTCAGCTTCATCAGGTTCATGGCGATGCGACCGAGCTGCGTGCCGGTGACGCGGTTCTTGGTGCCGGCGAGTTCGGTCACGCTCTTGACCAGCGGCTTGTCCTTCCACTTCAGGCCCAGCATGATGCCGCGCAATTCAGCATGGCTGAACAGAAATTCGACACCGTGGCGCTTGCGCAGCGGATCGCGCAGGATCTTCTGGCTGCCCGGATGGTAGAGGAAGTGGTACTGCGACGCGCGGCTCGGGAACATGTAGGCGTAGTCGAGCACGTTCAGATACGGCGCCGCGCCGGCGGAGTTCTGCGTCGATGCAGCGTACAGATCGATGATCCCCTGCTGCGCCTTGCTGAGACAGTTCAACTGGCCGCAGATCTGGTTGTTGCCGATGAATTCGACGCGGATCGCACCGTCGGAACGTGCTTCCAGGTCTTGCACGAACGTCAGGCACCCCGCACGTTCGATCAGAAGGTTGCGTTCGTTGAAGCCGGCCGCGCCGAACTTGAGGTTAAATTTGGCTTCATTCTTGTAACGCTTGTTGTAGGTAGAGTTCGCCGCCTCGGCGAGCCGCGGAAGCGTCACCGCTCCGGTAATACTGCCAGCCGCCAGCATGGTAGAAGTGATCCCGAACTGCTTCGTCAGGCGAAGCATGTCTCGACGTGAAATGTCCTTGAATTTGTCCGCCAACATATTTGTCTCTCCCTATTGACGCGGGTCTCAGTGATCCTGGTTTTCGACGGCGAAGCCGTCTCCCTCTAGCCTCGCCGCTTGATCTACGGATAAGGCCATTCGTCTCATTAATGAGGCTTTATATAACCATAATTGAAAAATTATTAGCATTGTGCAACCATTATCCGGGGCATCAACCGCGAACGTTCCAGATTGGCCAGGCGCGACGGACCGAAGCGGGTTGGAATATCAGTGGCTGGAGTGGCCGCAGGGAATTGGAGACCGCGTCAAATCATGAATTCCAGCGATCAAACCTACGACTACATCATCGCCGGTGCCGGCTCGGCCGGCTGCGTGCTCGCCAACCGGTTGAGCGCCGACGCCTCGAAGCGCGTGCTGCTGCTCGAGGCCGGCGGGCGTGACTGGTATCCGTGGATTCACGTGCCCGTAGGCTACTTCAAGACCCTGCACAATCCGCGCACCGACTGGAGCTACAAGACCGAGCCCGATCCCGGTCTCAACGGCCGTTCGATCGACTGGCCGCGCGGCAAGACGCTGGGCGGATCGAGTTCGATCAACGGGCTCTTGTATATCCGCGGCCAGCGCGAGGATTTCGACCACTGGCGCCAGCTCGGCAATACCGGTTGGTCCTACGAGGACGTGCTGCCCTATTTCATCCGCTCAGAGGACCAGCAGAACGGCGCCGACGAGCATCATGGCAAGGGCGGCGGCCTGGCGGTCCAGAACATGCGCGCCAAGCGCCGCATCTGCGAGGCGCTGATCGAGGCCGCCGGCGAACTCGGCGTGCCGCGCAACAAGGACTTCAACGGCGCCCAGCAGGAAGGTGCCGGCTACTTCCAGCAGACGGCGCGGAACGGCTTACGCTGCTCGACTGCGGTGGCGTTCCTTAAGCCGGTCAAGTCGCGCACCAACCTCGATATCGTCACTCATGCGCTGGTCGAACGGGTCGCCTTCGACGGCCGCCGCGCCATCGGCATCGACGCCGAGGTCAAGGGCACGCGTCGGAACTTCCGCCTCAAGCCCGGCGGCGAAGTCATCCTCGCCGCCGGCGCCATCGGCTCGCCGCAGATCCTGCAGCTGTCCGGCATCGGCCCGGGCGCGCTGCTGCAGGGCCTCGGCATCGACGTCGTGCACGAGCTTGCCGGCGTCGGCCACGATTTGCAGGACCACTTGCAGATCAGGGCAGTCTACGAGGTCAACGTGCCGACGCTCAACGAGGAGATCAACAGCTTCCTGCGCCGCATGATGATCGGCGCGCAATACTTGCTGACGCGCGGCGGGCCGATGAGCATGGGCGCGTCGCAGGTCTGCATCTTCGCGCGCTCCAACCCGGACGTGGATACCCCCGACATCCAGTACCACTTCCAACCCTTGAGCGGCGACAAGCCGGGCATCGAAATGCATCCGTTTCCCGGCGTGACTCTGTCGGTCTGCCAACTCCGCCCGGAGAGCCGCGGCCGCATCGAGATCAAGTCGCCGGACCCGAGGGCGTATCCGGCGATCCACCCGAACTACCTCTCGACCCAGCGCGATTGCCAGACCGCCATCGACTCGCTCAAGTTCACCCGCCTACTGGTCGAAACCAAGGCGTTGAAACCCTTCATCGTGCGCGAGCACCGACCCGGCCCGCACCTTACCACCGACGACGAGTTGCTCGACAGTGCGCGCAACATCGCTCAGACCATTTACCATCCGACCAGCACGTGTCGCATGGGCGCCGACCCCAAGGCCGTGGTCGACGCCAGGCTTCGCGTGCACGGCATTAAAGGACTTCGGGTCGTCGATGCCTCGATCATGCCGACGATCACGTCTGGCAATACCAACGCGCCGACGATCATGATCGCCGAGAAGGCCTCCGACATGATCATCGAGGACGCCCGCCAGGCCTGATCGGCAACCGCCTTTCGCTTGCCATCACACGGCGCCGACCGGAAAATGGCCGGCGAACGGCGAAAGCGGTGCTAAGCGGAAAGGATCGGCCATGGCCCTCGACAGCTATTTCGAACCCACGCCCGGCGGTGACACCGCCTTCACCGTCTCGCCGCCACGCATCAAGTTCGGCCGCGGCGCGCTCCGCGAACTCGGCCATGACGCCAAGGCGCTCGGGATGAAACGCGTGGCGTTGTTCACCGACGCGGACGTCGCCAAGCTCGCCTCCGTCGCCACGGCGCGCGAGTCGCTGGCCGCCGCCGGCATCGATGCCGTCGTCTACGCCGAGGTCGAGGTCGAACCGACCGACCGCTCGTTCAAGCACGCCACCCAGTTCGCCGACGAGGGCAAGTTCGACGGATACGTCTCGGTCGGCGGCGGCTCGGTCATGGATACCTGCAAGGCCGCCAACCTCTACGCCAATCACCCGACCGACGATTTCCTCGCCTACGTCAACGCGCCGATCGGCAAGGCAAAGCCGGTGCCCGGCCCGTTGCGGCCGCACATCGCCTGCCCGACCACCTTCGGCACGGCGAGCGAATGCACCGCCATGGCGATCTTCGATCTGCTCGAAATGGAAGTGAAGACCGGCATCGCGCATCCGAGCCTGAAACCGGCGCTCGGCATCATCGACCCGGACAACCTGGCGACGCTGCCGGCGGAGATCGTCGCCGCCAACGCCTTCGATGTGTTCTCGCACGCGATCGAGAGCTACACCGCGATCCCCTACACGCGCCGCGCCGCGCCCGGCGATCCGGGCGCCAGGCCGGTCTACCAGGGCGCCAACCCGATGAGCGATCTCAACTGCCTGGAGGCGATCCGCCTGATCGGCGCCAACCTGGTCGAGGCGGTCAAGAACCCGACGCCGCACCGCTACGAGGCGCTGGCGTTCTCCGGCATGCTCGCCGGCATCGGCTTCGGCAACGCCGGCTGCCATTTGCCGCACGCCATGTCCTACGCCGTCGCGGGCCTGGTGCGCGATTACCAGCCGAAGGGCTGGAAGTCGAACCATCCGATGGTGCCGCACGGCATTTCGGTCATCGTCAACGCCCCGGCGGTGTTCCGCAGGATGGCGCCGGCCTGTCCCGATCGCCACCTGATGGCGGCCAAGGCGATGGGCGCCGATGTCACCGGTGCCGCGCCCGAGGACACCGGTGCGATCCTCGCTGACCGCGTCGCCGCGTTGATGCGCGAGACCGGCATGCCCAACGGCAACGGCGGTGTCGGTTATTCGGAGGAAGACCTGGACGCCCTGGCCGAACGCGCGCACGCGCAGCAGCGCCTGGTCAAGATGGCGCCGATGCCGGTCGACAAGGCGATGATCAAGGACATGTTCCGCGACTCGCTCAGCTATTGGTGAGCGCGCGCAAGGCGACGGTTCACTGGCCGTATTTCTTCGCCGCCCAGTCCTCGAGCTTGGCCGTCAGGTAACCCTTCTCGGCGACGTACTGGTAGATCAGGAAGAAAATCGTCGGCTCGGCGTAGCCGGGCATGCGGAAAACTTCGTTTCCGGCGGCGTCGTAGAACAGCGTCGTCGGCGTGCCAAGCACCTTGAGCCGGCGCGCCAGCTTGGTCTCGTCCGTGGCGGCGCCGTCGAAACCGGTGAACTTGCGTTCACCGTGCATGTCCATCTGGACGACATGGAACTGCTGGATGCCGAGATCGATGAGCTCGGGCTGCTGGAACGCCTGCGCGTGCATCTCGCGGCAATAGGCGCAGCCCTTCTGTTCCCACAACAGCACCAGCGTCTTCCCGGCCGCCTTGGCCGCGGCGAGGTCTTTCCCGAGGTCGAT
>JAYNJY010000105.1:7037-9848 GCA_038110665.1 Rhodospirillaceae bacterium
GGCTGGGTTTGGAAGCCGGGCACGCCCAAGGCCGCGCGTGACGGCATCGGCAGCGCCGACGCCAGGGCGGCGGCACCCAGGGCGGCGACAACTTCCCGTCTCGAAACGCGATAGATTTTCCGCATCGTCCCCTCCCCGGCAGCGAACTGGCAAACTATGGACCGGCGGGCGGCGCTCTCACAATTGGGGAAACCCCCATGTCACGCCGTCGTGATGGCGCCTCAGCGCTCCTCCGGCCTGAGCCGGCGGAGCCCCTCCGGCATGGCCGCGACGATCGCCGCTTCCCATCCGGGGCAATAATGCCTGAGCGCCATGCCGAGCGCGATGACCAAGACGCCGGCGACGGTGACGGCGACGGGAAACAGCGCCGAGTCCTCGAACAGGTCGTAGGCCAGGTATCCGAGATATCCGAAACAGCCGAGCGCGCCGAACACCAGGAAGGCGCGCCGGCGTAGGAACACGGCGGCCAGGATCAATCCGGCGTTGACCAGGAAGTAGCCGAACTTCGCCAGTTCGGAATCCGAGTCCATCATCGTCAAGCCGCCCCAGAACGCGATCAGCCCGAACAGATAGCCCCAGAAGGCGAAATCGCGGCCGGGTCCGCCTGGCCAGCGCCGGTCGACGACATAGCTCGCCGCGAGCATCGCCAAACCGAACCAGAGCGAGACGGCCTTGCGCAACTCCCACTCGAAGTCGTCGGCGCCGGCGATGATCGGCGTCAGGTCCATGCTCATGTACCAGAGCGCGAAGGCGATCGGCGCGGTGACGAAACCGAACGGCACTACGCGGACGGCGAGCAGGCCGACGACGACCGTCGCCAATTCCAAGGTGAACCAGCCGCTTCTGATCCAGACATGGAAATCGCGGTAGCTGCCGGGGTCGTCGCCCTGCTAGAGCCCGAGCCAGCGTTGCAGGCCGTAGACCGCGAGCGGCGTGATCGCGACGGCGACCGCGACCATCAGCCCGCCCGGCATCTGCCCGCCGGGCTGATGCCACAGCCGGCGGCCGAGTGCCCAGAACGCCACCATGTAGACGGCGGCGATGGTGAAGATGCCGCCGCCGCCAAGCTCCTCCCAGGCCGTACTCATGAACCAGCCCATGGCGCCGATGACCAGCAGCGCGCCGGCGTAATAGGCGACGTGCGCGGCATCGAAGCGCGGGCTTGCCTCGGCGCGGGCCTCCAGGCCCCGCCACAGCCGTTCGGCCTCGGCCGCGCCTGGAGCCCCTCGCCGACGGCCCAGTCGAGGTCGCGCCTGGTGAAACGTATGGCCGGACGGCGCGGCTATTTCGCCGCGCTCTGTTCCTTCGACATGGTGATGAGTTCGCGGAAGAACGCCAGGATGCGGTCGAGGATCTTCATTTCCATCTCGTCCTGCTTGCGCCGACGCTCATGCGCCGCCTTTTCGGCGGCGTCCTTCTCGGCCTTCATCTCGGCGTAGGACTTCTTCGGCGGCATCGCCGCCTCGGAGCTGGTGGTGCAGAGCAGCCGCTCGCCCTCGAGCGTGCAGACCGCGATCTCGCCGGTCTCCTTGTTGAGCCGCCAGACCCGGTTCTCGGTCGCCTTCATCAGTTGGAACTTGCCGTCGTCGACGCGCGCGGGTTCGGACGCGAACACTCCGCCGCCGAGCAGCACCGCCAATATCAGAAACCTCGTCATCGCCACCTCGCTTCAAATGTCCCGGCGGCCATTAAAGCGGCGGGCTGCGGAATGGGGAACGCCTCAACCGGCGGCGCGGGCTTCGAGATCGGCCAGGAGCGCGTCGTCCAGTTGCACGCCTTCCTTGGTGACGCGCGCGCGCACTTGCGAGCGGCGATCGCCGGGAAGCCGCGTGCCGGGCTGCTCCAGGATGGCGCCGATCAACATCTCCAGCCGGTCGGCGAAGCCGTCGCCGGCGAAGGCCTTGGGATCGAACACCAGGAACAACTGACCGACGTGCGGCGGCTCGCCCTCGGCCTCGAAGAACGACGTCGCCTCGGAACCGAAGTGCGAGCCGGTCAGGATGGCGGAAAGGATTTCCGTCACCAGCACCAGGGCATAGCCCTTGGCATCGCCCATCGGCGTGTTGGAGCCCTTCATCGCCGCCCTGGCGTCGGTCGTCGGCTTGCCGTCGGCGTCGACCGCCCAGCCTTCCGGGATCGGCTCGCCCTTGTCGGCGGCGACCTTGATCTTGCCACGCGCGACCTTGGCCAGCGACAGATCGACGATCAAGGGATCGCCGGACTTTCGCGGGCAGCCGAAGCCGACCGGGTTGGTACCGAAGATCGGCACCTTGCCGCCCCAGGGCGCGATGCCAGCGGGCGAGTTCGAGAAGCCGAGCGCGACCAGACCTTTTCGCGCCAACCACTCGACGTGATAGCCGAAAGCGCCGGAGTGGTGCGAGTGCCGGATGGCGACGCTGACGACGCCGGTTTCCTTGGCCAATTCGGCGGCGCGCTCCAAGCCCATCTTGATCGCCGGAAAGGCGAAGCCGGACCTGGCGTCGACGACGATGGCGGCCTTCGCCGGCTGGGTCATCACCGGCACCGCCTTGCCGTCGACCTTGCCGGTCTTGACCTGGCCGCAATAGCTCTCGACGCGCGCCAGGCCGTGCGAGCGCAGCCCGTCGGCCTCGGCGGCGACGAGCGCGTCGGTGACCACGGCGGCGTTGGCCTCGGTGGTGCCGGCATTGACTACCGCGCGGTGGATCAGGTCACGGATTTCGTCGAGGGACTTGGTCGGCATGGTCATTCTCCCGAGAGCACGGCGCGCACGTTGGCCGCGGTGACGGCGCTGACGCGGATGTTGGAATCGTAGGTAACGCCGGCGATGTG
>JAYNJY010000106.1:0-5562 GCA_038110665.1 Rhodospirillaceae bacterium
ATCCATAGGAGCGGTCTCGCCTTAGGCTTACGCCGGGGTTCGGTACTCAAGAGCGGAATGCGGGTATAGACGCCGACCCATTCTTTGATGGCCGTTTGGTTATGGAAGCCATCCGTCAGCTCCGTCAGATAGACTGCTTCCTGCTTCAACGAGCGCCAGAGCCGTCGCATGAAGATGTTGTCCATGCAGCGGCGCCGCCCGTCCATGGAGATGCGGGCTCCGGCCTCGGTCAGCCTCGCGATCTAACCTGCGCCATTGAACTGGCTGCCTTGATTGGTATTCATAATCGTTGGTGCCCCGTGTTTGGCAATGGCCTCATCTAACGCCTCGATACAGAAGCTGGCGTGCATGGTGTTGGAGAGACGCCGGAACAGCACCTTGCGCGTTGCCCAATCCATGACCGCGACCAGATACAGGAAGCCGCATCAATCCGGAATGAACGTGATCATCTCGGCGCATTAGACCTGATTGGGCCGAACGATGGCAATGACCTTGAGCAGGTAGGGAAAGACCGGGTGCGCCGGATACAGCGTGGTCGTCCGAGGCCGTTTGTAGATCGCTTCGAGCCCCATCATCTGCATCAGCCGTCGAACACGCTACCGGCCAACGGCTATACCTTCCCGGCGCAGATGGGCCTGGATCTAACGGCTGCCGAAGAACAGATAGCGGGTAAAGACCCGATCGATCGCCGTAATCACCGCCAGCGTATCCACATCGATCTCGACTGGTTTTTAGTAAAAGGCGGAGCGGCTCAGCTTCAGAAGATCGCATTGACGCGCGATGCTCAAGACCGGCCGACCCTTGCAGACCATTGTCTTCTTTTCCGCAGCCCTCATCGCTTAAGCCCTTGAGACAAAGAATTTTTCTCTACTGCCAGCCTCCCGATCTTGGCGTGCAGTTCCTTGATCTCCGCTTCGCTTGGGCCAGCGACCTTCCCGCCGCGAGCTAACTCATCAGCCATACCCTCAACGGCTTGGCGCTTCCGGGTGCTGACCTGATACTTCGCCGCGATTTCCTGAATGGTCTTCTCGCCGCGCAGCGCTTCAAGCGCGATCTTCGCCTTGAATTGGTCCGTGAACGAGCGTCACTTTGTCATTTCGTATCCCTGCCAAAGGTTCAGAATACACCTTAACGACCTATCCGGATTTTAGGGAACACCTTGTATCACCAACCATTGCACCGCGCCTGCTCGAGTTTGTAGTTTGCCGGCGTGTCGAGGCTGGCATTGGCCCTGTCCAATTTTCGGTTCATTTCGCGGAACAGCGGCTGAACCTCCCGCCTGAGCCGGTCCTTGATATGAGTGGCGGCCTGGTGTGCGTCGGCAGCGACGATCGGCGGCATGCGGAGCGTCGCCTTGGTTAGCCGGCGCTCCAACCTCGGGGCATATTCGTCGAGCAGGCGCCGGAAGACCAGCACATGGGTTTTCTCGTGCTCCATGATCGAGGCGTAATGACACGAACCCGGTCGGTACTGCCGAGCGATGAAGACGGTCAATTGGTCGTAGCCAAACGAGGCGTCGACGGTATCGATAAAGCCGCAATAGACGCCGCGCTCCGCTGGCACCGCATTGACCCGCACGTTCATGAAAAAACCGAGTTCAGTCGAGGTCAATCCGACCGGCAGCCAGCCTTGTGTAATTCTCAGGCTGGAGGCCTGGCCCTGCAGACGTTTGAGGCCGTCCTGGCTATGGCTGTTGTTGACGACAACGGTGCCTGGCCGGACCCGCACCGAGACGCTCGGAACCTGACTTGCCGTCGGACAGGCGGTTCTCGCTAAGGCTGGCATCGAAGCCGAACCGACAGCCAATGCACCTGCCTCTGCGGCGACGCAGGCCGTCAAGGTCAACGATCGGATCGTCTGGCGCAACTGCAGCCCTCGCATTTGTTCGGCTAAGATTACCATAAATCCCGGGGATTCAACGTAATAGAACGAATTAAGAACGGTAACTTAGCGCCGTGACCCGATAGTCCGCGTGTCCACTTACGGATTGAAAAGCATGATGATCGTATGGACGGAAGCAATGCTACACCGTGTTCGTAATCGTTTGAATTGTGGACACGGGGTTAGGGGCCTCGAAGATGAAGTCATCGTTCGATAGCCGTTATCTGCTGGAACTAGCTAGGAAACGCGCTAGCGAGAGCCGGAGCGAGCTCGCCGCGATAATTTCCAATCTGTTCGACGGCGAGGGCATGATACTTACCGAGCGTGAGCGCGCGATCATGTTCGAGATTCTGCATGAGGTCGTCCGCGATTCGGAGATGACAGTCCACAAGCTGGTCAGTTCGCGCCCTGCTGACCGCCCTGATCCGCCGGTCGAATTTATCGAATTACTTACTAAGGACAATATCGAAGTCGCGTTCCCGATCCTCAGCGAAAGCCAGGTTCTACAGGAAAGTGTGCTGCTCAAAATCACCAGCTAACGCTCTCTCGAGCACCGGATGGCAGTGGCAAACCGTTAGTCGGTCGGCGAGGCAGTATCGGACGCCCTGGTCAAGCAGGACAACGAGCGCGTCATCCGCACGCTCGTGCAAAACGATAACGCCCGCATTTCCTATAAAGACCATGGAATTCCTGGTCGAGCAGTCCGAGCGCGTCAACTCTTTTCACGAACCGGTCCTGCGCCGGCGCGAACTGCGTCCGGACTTGGCCAAGTGAATGTTTCTTTGGATCTCGGCGGCGCTGCGCAAGTAAACCGTCGAGTACTGCGACCTGTCGAAGGCGAAGATCGACGACCTGATGGAAAAGGCCCCGCTGGAAAGTCTCAAGGTATCGGATACGGAAGCCGGTTCGAAGTCCAACGAACTGGCGCATGTGCTGCATACCAAAGGCACGGTCGACCCGTCACTACAGATCCATGCGCTCAAAGACGGCGAGGCACGGCTCTTCGTGGACTTGATGGCCAAGGCGACCGGCGTGCGCCAAGAGCTGATCATGCGGTTCGTGCTCGAGCCGAGCAGCGAATCGCTCCCCGCTATCCAGCCGCACGCTAGACATGGACGCCAGCCCGTTCAAGCCGATCTTCACGCTTTGCCTTAAGGCCCGGCCGGTCCGCGCCGAGAACTTCGACGCGGACCTCAAGGGCGTTTTCGGCCTCTTCTCCAACGTTACCAGCAGAGCTGCGCGTGAGGTGGTCGAACGCTGGACGCGGTATTTCGGTTGCCTGTCGGCGCTACGCGACCTCAACATGATCTGAGGCCGGCAACGGCTGCCGCTTGTTCGACCACTTTTACCCAATCACCCGCATGCGGTTGGCGCAGCAGCGTCACCGTCGGATACCAGAGGCAGGCATCTCCGGCTGCGCCCCAGCGCCAATCCGCCACAGCTGGCAGCAGGGCGAGCGTTCGACACCTGAGCGCACCTGCGAGATGCACGTTGGTATTGGCGATCGACACGACGAGGTCGAGCCCAGCCATCTGCGCCGCCAGTTCATCAAGCGAGGTCAGTGGGTCGACCAATTCGTCGATATGTGGGACGGCGATGCTGGCATTGCGCAGTCGGGCCAGATCTTCGGCTACATCGCCGTACTGCAGGCTCAGCCACCAGCCGTTGATCGAAGAGACCAGACGCGCGAGCGCTTGTGCATCGAGGCTCCGTGCATTGCCGGCGTGTTCGATGCCGCTGCGCCACGAAACGCCGATACGCGGATGCTTCCCGGCAAGGTCGTCGTAGCGCTGGCGGAAAAACGCGGCCCGTGTCGGATCGGCTACCAGGTAGGGCCGATTTGAGTGGAAGGCGGATGCATCCTTGCGCAACTGGCTGCCGAGATCACCGACAGCGATTTGGAAATCGATGTCGGCCGTAGCGAGGCGGGGTAGGGGCGGGTCACGGCGTGCGACGATCTCGGCTGACGGAAACGCACGGGCGAAAAGTGAAACCAGCCGGTGTTCGGTTTCGAAGACGACATGACCTGCAGCCTCGATGACTTCACGCAGCATGGTCGCGAACATCAATTCGTCCCCGACCGCTTGCTCGCCCCAAACCAGCAAGGTCTTTCCGCTCAAGTCCTCGCCAATCCACTGCGGCTGGGTGAAGGGCCGCGCCTTTTCGTGGTGAGCCGATCGCCAGCGCGCACCATAGTCGGCCCAAGCCGCGGCGAAGTCGCCGCTTGCGAAGTGGGCGAGGGCGCGCAAGGATTGTGCGTCTGCATCGCCCGGCGTTTGCACCAGTATCTCGTCGAGGATAGCCAAGGCGGGCCCGATTTGGCCAGCGAGGCGGAGCGCGTTAGCGTGGTTGCGCCGGATCGTCGCATCGTTAGGGCTTAGTTTGGCCGCACGTTCGAGACGTGTGACGGCGTCGGCGACGTTTCCCAGGTTGAGTTGGCTGTTGGCGATATTGGTGAGCAGGCGCGCGTCATCCGGTGCCCGTCTGAGACCTTCCTCAAAAATTGTGATCGCCTCGCGGTCGTTGCCCATGCGCGTCAACGCATCGCCCCAGTTGAGGTGCGCCTCGCTTGATGCTTGATCGAGCCGGGCGGCCTCGGCGAAGGCCTGCGATGCGGCTTCCAGGTCGCCCGTTTCGGCGAGCGCGTTGCCGAGGTTGAGATACGCGCCGGCGAATTCAGGTATTAGCGCGACCGCGCGCCTAAGCAAGGCAACGGCGTCATGATAGGCGCCGCCGGCACGCCGCGCCGCGCCTAGGTTGGCGAGTGCGGCGACGTTGTCGGGATCGGCGGCCAGGATGGCGCGGTAGCCTGCAATGGCGTCGTTCAGCCTGCCGGCCCGGTGATGATCGACGGCCTGCATTAGCGCGAGATTGATGTCCACGTCGTCAGGTCTCACAGGAACAATAACAGGTCGGCGACATATTACGCCGCCAACGCTGGCCAAAGCCAGCGCGCCCGCGGTAAACCGCGGCAAGCAGTAAGCCGGCCAGATACGTTACGGTCAAACTGACCAATCCTTTCGACCAATGGATCAGCGAAAACGCGAGGGCGGAAAGCAATACGGTGGCTAGCGTGCCGCAGCTGAGGTCACGCAGCACGCGGCCGACCCATTCCGGCCAGAACCACATGGCGAAGGAAGTGGAATTCGAGTACGCCGTCGAGTATGGTCCAGCGCACACCAGATTAATCGGTCGCTCGTGTGTTATGGCGCGAGCAAAGGCCCAAGGGGGCGGCGATGCAAAGGAGCTGTGGCGTAGCCGCCGATGAGGGGAATTCGGGCGCTCAGCAGGGTAACGTGTGCGAAATGTACTGTACTTCATGGCTAGACTGAAGACTGAGAGAACTGTCGCAATACCAAAAGCTTTGAGCATCGTCATGATCATCTCCTTTTCTCGGAGGTGGCGCGAAGAATCGCCTCACGCGATTCTTTTCGATCATGACGCAACCAGGTATGGATAGCAGTGACGATGGTCACTCCAGTCAGCAGAGCAGGGCGGAAGCGGTGACGCAGCCGCTCAGCGCGGCGATCACGACGATGATCTGGATTTCTATGGGCGGATTCTCCCGGATGTTGGTTTCATCCGGGTTATGGCCGAGCGAGAGGGGGATTTCGCGTCAGCCGGCTGATTTAGGCGCCACGTCGAGGCGCGCCACGATGCCGGCCAATTCCGGAGCTGGCG
>JAYNJY010000106.1:5572-6479 GCA_038110665.1 Rhodospirillaceae bacterium
GCATCACCAAGGGATCGTGGCCGGGGACGATGTGGTCGGCCGTCGGTGCCAGTTTCTTCAAGTGCCGGTAACCCTCGAGCATTAGATAGATGTTCTCATGCGTCATGAACGGACGTTCTTCGGTCAGGCTCTCGAAATAGTGCGCCGCGTCCGAGGCGAGCACGACGGGGCCGCGCGCCGTGTTCACCCGCATCGATTGGAGCCCGCGCGTGTGGCCCGGAATGTGGTGCAGCGTGATGCCAGGAAACAGGTCGTCGTCGCCGTCGTGGAACACCACACGGTCACCGTATATGGCGGCGATCATGTCCTGCACGTCGGCGAGCACGAACGAGTGGCGCAGCGGCTTGTGCGTCATGGCGCGCCCGGTGACGTAGGCGAGTTCCGCGTCCTGGATGTGGAAGCGGGCGTTCGGGAACTTCTCCAGGTTGCCGACGTGATCGTAGTGCATGTGGGAGATGACCACGTCCTCGATTGCTTCGGCGTCGATGCCGATCAGCTTGAGGCCCTCGGTCGGGCAAAGCAGGAAGGTGCGTTTGCGACGTTCGCCCTCTGCCTTGCCGTAACCGATGTCGAGCACCACCGTGCGGTCCGCGTTCCTGGCCGCCCAGACGAAGTAATCCATGGCCAGCGGCGCGTCGTGCGGATCGCCACCGATGAAGATCTGGCCGCGCCTACCCATACGCTCACCGTACTTGATGGCGTAGACTTCGTATTCGGCTGTACTCATGGCGCGTTCCCCCTTATCGCCACCGTTGGACCGCGCCGAGCATGGCAGCGCCGGAAGGTGAGCAGATGTGTCAGAGATGTATCGCACACTTGACACAAACTCTGACACACTGGTCTTCCAAGCCGCAGTTTTCTGCGGAAGGTGGCTCCGGCGGCAGGACTCGAACCTGCGACCCAGCGG
>JAYNJY010000106.1:6489-9844 GCA_038110665.1 Rhodospirillaceae bacterium
CGGTTATTCAGCGTACAGAATACAGTGTATGGTTTATCGAAGCGATGGGAACCATCTTAGAGAGGTGCACGACTACGCACCGAAAGTCGGCTATATCGTTTCGTTTACCAGACACAAAGGTCTCAACAAAATTTTAGAGTGGCGGCTTCTTAAAGTCACACGGCCATAGAACTATCAAAGGGCTGTCGATACGTTCTGCTTGCGCCAAAGAAAAAGGGGCTAGCTCATAAAAGCTAACCCCTTTTTTTAATTGGCTCCGGCGACAGGACTCGAACCTGTGACCCGATGATTAACAGTCATCTGCTCTACCAACTGAGCTACGCCGGATCAGTATTGGAGGCGCGGACCGGAATCGAACCGGTGTACACGGCTTTGCAGGCCGCTGCGTAGCCACTCCGCCACCGCGCCAGACTTGGTTTTCAGATGCATGGGCACCCTTGACAACCGCTGGCTTCCGGGCCGTGAGGGGCGGACCTTAGACGCACTTCCCGCCATGGTCAAGAATGCATTTGGGGCCATTTCACGCCCGCTTTCGGCGGCCGTTTCCGGCACCTCGAAAGGCCGGGCGGCGATTGTCTTGACCGCCCGGTCGTCCTATAAGGAATACGCCGGTCAACTCGCGAGGATAACGGCCATGGACTACGCCGCCGCCCGCCGCAACATGGTGGATTGCCAGATTCTCCCCAACCACGTCACCGACCCGCGTGTGGTCGATGCCATGTCGGAATTGCCGCGCGAGGATTTCGTCGCCAGCCGGCTCAAGGGCGTCGCCTATGTCGACGAGGCGCTACCGCTCGGCTCCGGGCGCTACCTGATGGAACCGATGCTGGTCGGCCGGTTGCTCGATACAGCCGATCTCAAGGCCCAGGACGTGGTGCTCTCGGTCGGATGCGCCAGCGGCTACCTGCCGGCGCTGCTGGCCAAGATCGTCTCCACCGTCGTCGCGCTTGAGCCCGACAAGGCATTGGCCGAGCGCGCCGAGGCGACGTTCTCGTCGCTCGGCCTCGACAACATCGCCGTCGTCAGCGGGCCGCTCGAGGCCGGCTACGCCAAACAGGGCCCCTATGACGCGATCATCTTCGACGGCGCCGTCTCGGAAATTCCCGCCGCCATCTCCGGCCAGCTTGCCGACGGCGGACGTCTGCTCGCGGTCGTCATCGGCACCGACGGTGTCGGCCGGGCATGTCTGATGACCCGTTTCGGCGACGTCGTTTCGAGACGCGACCTGTTCGATGCCGGCACGCCGTTGCTGCCCGGTTTCGAGCGCGCGGCCGCGTTCACGTTCTGAAAAAGACAGGATTTTCACCGCGCGTCCACGCCGGACGCGACCACCACACCGCATCCGCGATTCGGCCATAAGGCTCGCCCGGGCCTAGGCCGGATGGGTGCCCGCTCCTGAATAAATGTCGGATTTCAGCCATTTCTCGGAAACTGTTGACGGGAATCCCGGTGATGGGGTCTTTATTAATGAATTGTATCGGCAGGGCAGCGGGGCCTTGTCGGCTGGCTTGTGGGGTAATTCCGTGGATCGATCGAAACCCGGCGTTTCGCCCTCGCGAAGAGGTTTGCTGAAGGGCACCGTCGCTGCCTGCGCCATCATGTGGGCGCTGGCGCCGGAGACAGTCTCCGCGCAGAACCTCAGCGATGCGCTAATCGCCGCATATCTCAACAACCCGACGCTGCTCGCCGCGCGCGCCGGCCTCAGGGCCACCGACGAAGGCGTGCCGCAGGCGCTCGCCAACTGGCGCCCCGAGGTCAGCGTCGCCACCGATTACGGCGCGTCACGGATCACCAACACCCGCAATTCCGGCACGGATATCGACCAGGTTCGCCATCCCAAGAGCCTCGGCCTGACCGTCTCGCAGCCGTTGTTCCGCGGCGGCCGCACCCTGGCCGCCACCAGCAAGGCGGAGAACGACGTGCTCGCCGAGCGCGCGCGCCTGATGAATACCGAGCAGACGGTGATGCTCCAGGCAGTGACCGCGTTCATCAACGCTTACCGCGACCTCGCAGTGCTCACGCTGAACACCAACAACGAGCAAGTCCTGAAGCGTCAGCTCGAGGCGACCCGCGATCGTTTCCAGGTCGGTGAAATCACCCGTACCGACGTGCACCAGGCCGAAGCGCGCCTGGCCAAGGCCGTCGCCGACCGCATCCAGGCCGAGGGCGACCTCGAGGTTTCCCGCGCCAACTACGAGAACGTGGTCGGTGAGGCGGCACCCAAGCAGTTGAACGCGCCGGCACTACCTGAAGGTTTGCCCGTCTCCCGCGACGATGCCTCCAAGCTTGCGGCGACCAAGAACCCGGCCGTCATCGGCGCCGAGTTCGACAAGCGTTCGGCCATCGACAGCGCCGACAATGTATTGGGCGAGTTGCTGCCCACCGTCACCCTTGACGGCGAGGTCAGCCGCGACTACCAGAGCGCCGGCGAGAGCGGCCAGACCACGACCAAGTTGGTCACGCTCAACGTCTCGGTGCCGATCTACCAGCAGGGCTCCGTCTATTCCCGCCTGCGCGCCGCGCGCCAGACCACGGCGCAGCGTACCCGGACCATCGACCAGCAGCGCCGCAACGCCGTCGAATCCGCGGCCCAGGCCTGGGAGTCGCTGCTCACCGCGCGTGCGCGCGTGAAGGCGTTCCGGACCCAGATCGACGCCAACGTCGTCGCGCTCGAAGGTGTGCAGCGCGAGGCCGCGGTCGGATCGCGTACCGTGCTCGACGTCCTCGACGCCGAGCAGGAACTGCTCGACTCGCGCGTCTCGCACGTCCGTGCCCAGCGCGACGAACTGGTCGCCAGCTACCAGTTGCTGTCGGCGGTCGGCAAGTTGACCGCAGGGGACCTCGGGCTCGGCGTGACGCTCTACGATCCGCGCGAGCACTACAACGTAGTCCGCGGCAAGTGGGTAGGCGGTTCGTCGAGCGGCCAAGTGAAGTGATTTTCCGCATCATCAGCAGGGGGAAGACGGAACCGGTGCCCAATCTTTCGACTAACGCTTTGTTAACCATGACCGGTTAGCGTAGAGTCCCTGATTACACCGGATGGACGGATCATGAGCGAAGAAGTGGCGCGAGCGGAAGACGGCCAAGAGCCCTCGATGGAGGACATCCTCGCTTCCATCCGACGAATCCTGTCGGAGGAAGAGGCCGAGGCGGCAGCATCCGCACCTACGCCGGCCCCCGCGCCCGAACCGGAACGCGAGCCTGAACCCGAACCGAAGCCGGAACCCGAGCCGGAATTCGAGCCCGAGCCGATGGCGATGCCGGCGCCCGCCCCGGCACCTGCGCCCGCCCCGGCGCCCGCGCCCATGCCGATGGCTGCGCCGCCACCTCCGCCGCCGCCGCCCCAGGCCATGCC
>JAYNJY010000107.1:0-9702 GCA_038110665.1 Rhodospirillaceae bacterium
TTATCGTACCGACCACATATTACGCGACCCCGACCGAGGCCTACCGCGAGGCCGGCATCGGGCTGACCATTTGGGCCAACCACAACCCACGCGCCGCGATCGGCGCCATGCGCGACGTTTCCGCGCGCATCTTCCGCGACCAGAGCTTGGCCAGTATCGAGAAGAGCGTCGTCAGTGTTGCCGATGTCTTCGCGATCGCCGGCAACGCCGAATTGGCCGAGGCCGAGAAGCGCTACTTGCCCGGCGACGCCGACAAGGCGCGCGCCATCGTGCTGGCGGCGTCGCGGGGCGCCGAACTCGGCGAACTGACCGAAGACCGCCCGAAGTGCATGATCGACGTGCGCGGCCAGCCGCTGCTCCGGCGCCTGACCGACACATTCAAGGCGGCTGGCGTGCGCGACGTCACCGTCGTGCGCGGCTACAAGAAGGACGCCATCAACCTGCCGTCCATCGACGTCGTCGACAACGACCCCTACGCCACCACCGGCGAGGCGGCGAGCCTGGCTTGCGCCATCGAGCGGCTCAAGGGCGACGCCGTCATCGCCTATGGTGACATCCTGTTCCGTCAGTACTACCTCGACCAGCTCTTGGCCGCCGAGGGCGACATCGTCGTCGCCGTCGACGAGCTCTGGGAGAGCCGTCACGTCCGCGACGGCGCCGTGCGCGACTTCGTGCAATGCTCGCGGCCGTTCTCCGGCGACTATCTCGACGACGAACCGGTAACGCTGGCGCGCATGACCAACGACGTCACCGCCGACGGTATCGACGGCGAATGGATCGGCCTTGCGCGCCTGAGCGCGAAAGGGGCCGGGCGGGTCGCGGCCGAGCTCAAGGCCATGCGTGCCGACGGTACGCTGCCGAAGGCGAGCCTGCTCGAGCTGTTCACCAGGCTCGCCCTGGCCGGCGATGCGGTCCGCGTGCTCTACGTGCCCGGGCAATGGATGGACGTCGACGACGCCGCCGATCTCACGGCGGCCGGCAGGTTCCTTTGATCCCGGCGGACGCCTTCCTCAGGCCGCTCGGCGAGGCCGGCTACGACTTCTTCACCGGCGTGCCGTGCTCGTTCCTGACGCCGATCATCAACCGGGTGATCGACGACGAAAAATATCGCTACGTCGCCGCCGCCAGCGAGGGCGAGGCGGTGGCGATCGCGTCGGGCGCCTGGCTGGCGGGCAAGAACACCGTCTTCATGTGCCAGAACTCGGGCCTCGGCAACGCGGTCAATCCGCTGACCTCGCTGAACTATCCGTTCCGCATTCCGACGCTGGCCATCGTCACCTGGCGCGGTGGCCCCGGCCTCAAGGACGAGCCACAGCACGAACTGATGGGCCGCATCACGCCGCAGATGCTCGACGTCATAGAGGTGCCGCACGCGCCGTTCCCGAAACGCCTGGAGGACATCTCCAAGGCATTGGCGCTCGCCTACGAACACATGGACGGCACCGGCCTGCCGTTCGCCTTCATCATGAGCAAGGGCGACGTCATCGAGAACGACCTGGATGCCAAGCCGGCCCAGCCGGCGGCCAAGGGCGAGGTCGAGGACCGCTTGGACGGCGCGACGCCGACCCGCTACGCCGCGCTCGAGCGCTTCCTTTCGGTCGTACCCGAACCGGTCGCGGTGATCGCGACCACCGGCAAATGCGGGCGCGAGCTTTTCACCATCGCGGACCGCGACCAGCACCTCTACCAGGTCGGTTCCATGGGTTGCGGTGTCGCCCAGGGGCTAGGCCTCGCGCTCAACACCAGGCGTCCTGTCGTCGTGCTCGACGGCGACGGTGCGGCGCTGATGAAGCTGGGTTCGCTCGCCACCGTCGGCGCCGAACGGCCGGAAAACCTGATCCATGTCGTGCTCGACAACGGCACCTACGATTCCACCGGCGGCCAGCCGACCACGTCGCCCGGCGTCGATTTCGCTGCCGTCGGTGTCGCCTGCGGTTACGCCCATGGTTATCGCTGCGACGGGCTCGATGGGTTCGAGGCGGCGATCCAGTCGGCGTTCCGCCGCCCGGGGCCGCACCTCATCCATCTCAAGATCCTGCCTGGTTCGAAGCCGGAACTCGGCCGCCCGACGGTCAAGCCGGCCGACGTGGCCAGGCGCTTCAGGGCATTCGTCACCGGGAGCTGAGCGGCGATGCGCGAAGGCCCCAGCCGAAGGCGGTCAGGTGCCGCCGGATTTTGTCGCGAGCCGCTCGTTGAAGCGCGCCCACTTGACCAGCATGCGTTCGTGCCGGCCGCGGCCGATGAGGTCGACGCCGTCGTGTGCCTCGACCGCGAACATCAGCCGTCGGGCGTCGATTTCGGCGAGCCGCGCATCGACGGTGACGGTGAAGCCGGGCGGCGTCGCCGCTTCGTGCGAGACGTCGATGAGGGTGCCGAGCGAGCCCTCGCCGTCGTCCAGGTGATCGCGCAACAGTTCGACGCAGGCCCACTCGAAGAGCCCGACCATGAAGCCGGTCGCGAACACCGACGGCATGCCGCGATAGATATCGGATTCGGGGTAGAGATAGGGTACGGTCTTGCCATGCGGCACGGTGAATTCAAGGCGATGGGTGAGCCCGGGTTTGAGGCTGTCCTTCATGGCGATCTTGGCCGTGCGTTCGGCTGCGTGTCCGCCTCAAGCTGTGCAAGCGGGCTCCGCCTGTCAAGTGCCGACGCCCGCGGGGGCCGGCCGTGACCGCGTTCGAACGGCTGGCTGCGGGCTACCGCGCCTGGCTTTCGCGCTGGGTCGCCGGCGCCGCGCGGCACGCGCGCGTGGTTGTGGTGCTTTCGCTCGTCGTCACGGTTGCCGCCGCCGTTCATTTCGTCGAGGTGATCCGCATCAACACCTCGACCACCGACATGCTGGCGCGCGACGTGCCGTTCCGGCAGTACGCGCGCGAAATCGACGAAGCCTTTCCGCAGTTGCAGGAAACCCTGGTCGTCGTGATCGAAGGGGCGAGCGCCGACCTTGCCGACGATGCCGCGTTCAGGCTCGGCGCCGGGCTGCGCGCCAGGCCGAAGCTGTTCGCCGACGTATTCGATCTCAAGGGCGATCCGTTCTTCCGCGCCAACGGCCTGCTGTACCTCGACGTCGATGAGATCTACGCGCTCAGCGACCGGTTGGCGGCGGCGCAACCCTTCCTCGGTACGCTCTGGCAGGATCGTACCCTCGCGGGCCTGTTCAAGATGATGGGCCTCGCTGCCGACGAGGCGGCCAAGCCGGGCGGCACCCAGGCGCTGCCCGTGGCCGACGTGTTTGCCGCCGTCGCCGCCGTCGCCGAGGCACAGAAGGCCGGCCGCTTCGACGTGCTGTCGTGGTCTCAACTCTTGGATGGCAAGGCCGGCAAGCCGGCGCCCGTTTCCGATCGGCGCCGCTTCCTGGTGGTCAAGCCGCGCCTCGACTTCGGCTCGCTGCAACCGGCCGAGGACGCCATCGACGCCATCCGCGACCTCGCCCGCGAGATGGACATCGATGCGGCGCACGGCCTCCGGCTCAGGCTGACCGGTTCGGCCGCCATGGAACAGGAGGAACTGGCAAGCGTCGAAAAGGGCATGAGGCTCGCCGCCGCCTTGTCGCTAGTGCTGGTGCTCGGCATCCTGCTGGCCGGCCTCGGCTCGTTCCGGCTCGTCGCCGCGACCATCGCGACCTTGATCATGGGGCTGGTGTGGACGGCGTCGTTGGCGTTGTTGTCCGTCGGTTCGCTCAACCTGATCTCGGTCGCCTTCGCCGTGCTGTTCATCGGCCTCAGCGTCGATTTCGGCATCCATTTCGGGCTGCGCTACCGTGAGAACAGGGCCGGCGGCGTCGACGACGACAAGGCCCTCGCCGCAGCGGCGGAAGGCGTCGGCGGACCGTTGACGCTCTGCGCGTTCAGCGCCGCGATCTCGTTCTTCGCCTTCCTGCCGACGGATTACGTCGGCCTCGCCGAACTCGGCGTCATCGCCGGCAGCGGTATGTTCATCGCACTTTTCGCTAACCTGACCGTGCTGCCGGCGCTGCTGGCGATATTGTCCGCGCCGCCGCCGCGCGCCGCCGGCGGCCCAAAGGGCATGGCCAAGGCGATGGCGACGAACGGATCGGGCATGGCGCGCGCCATCGTGCTCGGCATCGGCATCGTCACGGCCGTCGCCTGCGCCGCCGTGCCATCGGTGCGTTTCGACTTCGATCCGCTCAATCTCAAGGACCCTGAAACCGAATCCGTCGCGACCCTGCTCGACCTGATGCGAGACGGCGCGCGCAACCATTATTCGGGCGAGGTATTGGCGCCGGACCTGGCGGCGGCGAAGGACCTGGCCAAGCGCCTGGACGCCCTGCCCGAGGTCGACCGCACCATATCGCTGGCGAGCTTCATCCCCACCGGCCAGGAGGAGAAGCTCCAGGCGGTCGGCGACATGGCGCTGTTTCTCGGCCCGTCGCTGTCGGCGCCGGCCGCGGTGGTCGACATCAGCGACACGGCCAGGCGCGCGGCCTGGGCGGCGCTGGCACCGAAGCTAGAGAACCTGGCGCGGACGGGCGAGGGCGAGGTGGCGCGGCAGGCGAAGCGGCTCGGCGCCGCATTGGCGGTGTTGTTGGCCGGCGCAAAGCCGGACGTGCCGGCGGAACTGGAACGTCGCCTGCTTGCCGGGCTCGGCGGCCGGCTGGAAGCGCTCAAGGCGGCACTGACGGCGGCACCGGTGACGTTGAAGAGCTTGCCCGAGAGCTTGAAGCGGCGCTGGCTCGCCGCCGACGGCCGCGCCCTGGTCGAGGTGTTTCCCAAGGGGGACGTACAGGACCGCGCCAAGCTCGACGCCTTCGTCGAGGCGGTGCGCAAGATCGCACCCCGGCTTTCCGGCGCGCCGGTCACCATCCTCGAGGCCGGCCGTACCGTGCTCGGCGCCTTCCTCGAGGCCGGCGCCATCGCCATCGCCGGCATCTCCATCGTGCTGTTGCTGGTGCTCGGGCGGCTCCGCGACATCCTATTGGTCTTCGTGCCGGTGGTCATGGCCGGGCTTTGGACCATGGCGCTGGCCGTCGCCGTCGGGCTCGCCTTCAACCTCGCCAACGTGATCGTGCTGCCGCTGCTGTTCGGGCTTGGTGTCGCCGGCGCCATCCACCTGGTGGCGCGGGCGTGGTCCGAGGGTGGCGGTGCCGGGGCCATGGACACTTCGACACCGCGCGCCGTGGCGTTGAGCGCGCTCACCACCATCGGCTCGTTCGGTTCGATCTCGCTGTCGTCGCATCCGGGCACGGCGTCGATGGGCGTGCTGCTGACCATCGCCATCACCATGACCATGGCGGCGACGCTGGTGTTCCTGCCGGCGCTGATGCGCGTGTTGGAGGATAGGGGAAAGGGCGGCGCGGGATAGCGCGCCGGCTCAGCCGTTCGGCTTGGTGCCGGCTTCCAGTTCGGCCGCCTTGGCGTTGAGCGCAGTGGTCAGGCCGGGGACGCCGCCCTGCTGCAGGATCTGGCGGTATTCGGACTTGCGTAGTGCCAGCTCGCTGATCCCGCTGGCCAGTACGACGTCGATGACGCGCCACGCACCCTCGACCCTCTTGGTGACGTAGGTCAACGCCACGTTTTCGTCGCCGGGATTGACCAGGCGGGTCATCACCAATTGAGTCTCCCGGGCGCCCGGCTTGACGCCGAGCGTCTCGAAGTGCTGCCCGGAAAAACCGGAGAACCTGGCGGCGTAGGTCGCCACGCTGACCGTCGAAAAAGCCGCCACCAATGCCTTCTTCTCGGTCTCGCTGGCCTTGCGCCACGGCGCACCGGAAGTGATCTGGGTCATCAGCCGAAGATGGAAGGTGCCGGTGATGGCCGGCGTCAGGCGGTCGTAGCGTCCCTGGAAGCCGAGCGTCTTGGCGTCCTTCATCACCGCGACGAGACGGGCGTGAAAGTCCTCGACCAGGCTGGCCGGCGTGGCCGGGGCGGCGTGCAGGGGGGTGGGTGCCGAAAGCGCGCCGGCGAACGACGCGGACAGGATCAGAGCCCCCAGGGCTCGGCGCGAAAACAGTCGGGACGCGTGCATTTTGGCCTTCTGGAGCTTCGGTTGCGGACTATTGAGAGATAAGCTGGTCCGCTTTGCCGTTCAATAGGGCGATCAGGCCCGGAATTCCCTTGGTTTTGAGCACTTGGTTGTATTCAGAGCGGCGGACCTTGAGCTCGCTGATGCCGCTGTCGATGATGACGTCGATCAACCGCCAGCCTTCCCGAAACTGGCGCCCGACGTAGGCGATCTTGACCGTCGACTTGTCGCTCTTGATCAGCGTTGTCAGCACCAACGTCGTCTGGCTCGGTCCGGGCTTTTCACCGTCGACGACGAAAGTCTCGCCGCTATAGCCGTCGAACAGCGTCGCCAGCGTTGCGATGCTCATGCGCCGGAACGCATGGACCAAGGACTTGCGTTCGTCCGCCGAGGCACTGTTCCAATGGTTGCCGGCGCTGATCTGCGTCATCAGCGGGACGTGAAACGTGCTGTCGACGAGCGGCGCCAGTTTGTCGAAACGCGCCTTGACCGGAAGTTTCTCGGCGACGTTCATGACGTCGACGAGGCCGGCCTGGAACTTGCCGGCGAGCGCTGACGCTCCGCTCGATTCGGCCTTGGCGACGCCGATTGCGGCGAGTGGCGCCAAAGCCAGCCCAATCACGATCAGGCGACGAAGCTGTTGGATAACCCCCTTCCTGCTCTTCATTGAGCTCCCCCATGACGTTAGCGTGACCAAAATACCAAGCAATCCCGCCGATTTTTACCGTATTGAGCCAGTCTTCACGATGATTTGCAAAAATGTCACACCGTGTTGCAATTGCTGATTCCGTGGTTGCGGGTATCAACAACATGGCCTAACAATGTTAAGAGATTTGAACCGATAGTCAAAGTCGGTGAAATCGGCGACGACGGGTCAATAAAGTGTTTCTCGGTGACGTGAAGGGTTTTGGGGCCGTGACTAAAGGGGTTTTCTCGAAAACGAATTTGTCGGCGGTAATCGCCGTTGCTTGGTTGTTCGTCCTGGCGCCGGCCGAGGCCGCGACAGCGGAGCCGCAGTTAGTTGCCGCGGCGGCGGCCGCCGAGGACGAAGTCAACGACCCGCTGGAACCCGTCAACCGGGCGATCTTCCGGTTCAACGAGGTCGTGCAGGACGCGGTCCTCGGGCCCGTGGCGCACGCCTACAACGACCACGTGCCAGCCACCGTTCGCTTGGGGGTCAGCAACTTCCTGACCAACCTCTCGAGCCCGATCTATTTCGTGAACAACGTGCTGCAGGGCGACATCACCGGTGCCTTGCAAGTGTTCGTCCGTTTCCTGGTCAACTCGACCGTCGGCATCGGCGGCATCGCCGACGTCGTCAGCGAGGTCGACGGCAAGCCGCGCAAGGAAGATTTCGGCCAGACGCTCGGTGTCTGGGGCATGGGCGAGGGCTTCTACTTGGTGTTGCCGATCTTCGGGCCGTCGAACCCGCGCGACGCGGTCGGCAAGTTCCTGGTCGATCCCTATTTCAACCCCTTCGGCATGTGGGTTTCCAATACCGATCGAACCAACGTCGAGTATTCCGAAATGGCGCTTAGCGGCGTCGACGAATACGCCGGCGTGATTGATGAACTGGAGCAGATCCAGAAGACCTCGGTCGACTACTATGCCGCCATCCGCAGCCTTTACCGCCAAAAGCGGAAGGCCGAGATCTCCAACGGTAACAATATCGACCTGCCGCCGATCCCGAACCTGAGCTACGATTTGGTGCCGTCCGACTTCAGCCCGTCGGTCGCCGGTGCGCCCGGGGGTCGCGGCGCCGCCAAATAATCCGACTTTTTCGCGATATGTGGATGGCCTGAGCCGGCCGCCGGTTTCGGCACAAATCGAAACAAAACCGAAACATTGTTGACATTTCCGACTAAATCACTATATTTATTGTAGAGCTCGATGCCGGTTTACGGGTCGCTGCTCCCTAGGAGTTTCGCTCCCGCTGGCCTGATGGCAGCGCAGAGCGGGTCGCTTGATCGCTTCGCTGAAGGAGGTTCACGCATGTGTGCGACTGTTTCCAGATTACGACATCATCGATCCCTGGTTCGCGGTGCGCGGCTTTCCGCCGTTTCGGCGTGTTGACGGGAATTTCGGCCGGGCGCTTGCGCTTGCCCAAATTCTGACACAACCACCCTGTATCACTGGCAAACCGGTGATTGAGATTTAGAGGATTAAAAGATGTCGAACATTGCACTTCCCGCCGTTCCCGTTGAAGGGGGGTTGTCCCGGTATTTCCGGGAAGTCTGGCGGTTTCCGATCCTGGACAAGGATGAGGAGCAGTCCCTCGCGCTGCGCTGGCGCGACAAGGGCGATATCGACGCCGCGCATCGGCTGGTCACTTCGCACCTCCGTTTGGTCTGCAAGATCGCCATGGGTTACAAGGGCTACGGCCTGCCGATGGCCGACCTCGTTTCCGAGGGCAACATCGGGCTGATGAAGGCGGTCAAGAAGTTCGACCCGGACAAGGGTTTCCGGCTTTCAACCTATGCCATGTGGTGGATCAAGGCGGCCATTACCGAACACATTCTGAAGTCGTGGTCGCTGGTCAAGCTCGGCACCGTGGCGTCGCAGAAGAAGCTTTTCTTCAGCCTGCGCAGCATCAAGTCGCGCCTCGGCGTCACTGACCAGGGCGAACTAAGCGAGGCCGACGCGAAGCGGATTTCCGAACGCACCGACGTCTCGGTCGACGACGTCATCAACATGAACCGCCGCCTCGGTGCGCGCGACATGTCGCTCAACGCGCCGGTGCAGGCCGACGACGATGCGACCACCTTCCAAGATACCCTGGTCAGCGACGGTCCGAGCCCGGAAGCGGTCTTCGCCGAGAGCGAGGAATACGATCACCGCCAGGCAGTGCTGGCGCGTGCGCTGGCCGCGCTGCCGGAGCGCGAGCGCCAGATCTTCGTCGAACGTCGGCTCAAGGACGAGCCGAAGACGCTAGAAGAGCTGGGCGAAAGCTACGGCATCAGCCGCGAGCGGGTGCGCCAGCTCGAGGCTCGCGCCTTCGAGAAGGTTAAGGCTTTCGTCCGACGCGAGGACGGCGCCGACGCCCTGACGGCGGCCTGACGCGGACAAGTCGGCGGCCGGCGCGCATTCCCTGATGACGCCGGCCCGCCGATGATCCATCTGTTCACCGACTTCGGGCTCGAAGGCCCCTATATCGGCCAGGTCAAGGCGGTGCTGCATCGCTCCTGTCCCGGCGTTCCCGTCATCGATCTCTGCGCCGATGCGCCGGCTTTCGATCCTCGCGCGGCCGCCTATCTGCTCGCCGCCTACGACAGCGGCTGCGAGGCCGGCGACGTCGTCGTCGCCGTGGTCGACCCGGGTGTCGGCGGCGCGCGCGCCACCATCGTGCTCGAGGTCGACGGGCGCTGGTACGTCGGGCCCGACAACGGCATCTTCGAGGCGGTGCTGGCGCAGGCCGCCGGTCCGTGCCGCTGCTGGGAGATCATCTGGCGTCCGGCGGCGGTCTCACCGTCGTTTCACGGCCGCGACATCTTCGCGCCGATCGCCGCTGCCATTGCCGGTGGCAAGACGCCCGACAAGGCGCCCGACGGATGGTTTCGCGCTGCCAAGGTGACGCGTAAGGACTGGCCGGCGGACCTGGCGGAGGTTGTCTATGTCGATCATTTTGGCAATCTGGTCACCGGATTGCGCGCAGCCAGCCTCCAGTCCGATTCGGGCTTAAGCGTGAACGGCCGGCCGGTCTCCCGTGCAAAAACGTTT
>JAYNJY010000108.1:0-4589 GCA_038110665.1 Rhodospirillaceae bacterium
AGGTCTCCCCGTTTTGGGTGTAGTAGGTGCAGACCTCGGTGGTGATGGTGAAGCCGGGCGGCACCGGCAGGCCGAGGCCCGCCATCTCCGCCAGGTTTGCGCCCTTGCCCCCCAACAGTTCGCGCATGTGAGCGGCACCCTCCGCCTTGCCGTCACCGAACGTGTAGATCCATTTCGTCATGATACCGTCTTTCACTTAAGCTCAACCTTCGATCCTGGAAAAATCCGCGACGCCTTCGAGCGCGGCGCGAATGCCGTTTAATAGCTTCAATCTGTTCTCGCGAAGTTTCGCGTCGTCGGCGTTGACCGTGACCGCGTCGAAGAAGGCGTCGACGGGGCCGCGCAGCTTGGCCAGCGCCGCCATGGCGCCGGCGAAGTCCTCGGCGGCGAGCGCCTTCTCGATGGCCGGGCGGGCGTCGTCCAATCCCGAGGCGAGCGCACGTTCCTCGTCCTGTTGGAACGCGGCGGCGTCGGGTGCGCCGGCGTAGGCGCGGCCGTCCTTCTTCTCCTCGATTTTCAGGATGTTGGCGGCGCGCTTGTAGGCGGTCAGCAGGTTGCCGCCGTCGTCCGAGGCGAGAAATTCACTCAACGCCTCGACCCGGTCCATCAGCCGCACCAGATCGTCTTCGCCGCCCCCACTTTCATCTTTCAGGGCGAACACGGCATCGATATGGTCGTGCTTCACGCCCTGCTCGCGCAAGTGCACCTTCAGGCGGTCGGCGAAGAAGACCAGGAGGTCGGCGCCCGGATCGGCGCCCTTGCCGATCAGGCCGGCGGCCTTCGAGAACTCGGCGAGGAGCGGCAGCCGGAGCTTGTTCTCCAGCACCAGTCGAATGACGCCGAGCGCGGCCCGGCGGAGCGCGAATGGATCCTTCGAACCGGTCGGCTTTTCGTCGATGGCGAAGAACCCGACCAGGCTATCGATCTTGTCGGCCAGGGCGACGCACACACTTTCCGGTTTCGACGGGCAGGCGTCGTTCGGACCCAACGGCGAATAATGCTCGGCGATGGCGTCGCAGACTTCGTCGGATTCGCCGTCGTGGCGCGCGTAGTAGCAGCCCATGACGCCCTGCAGCTCGGGGAATTCGCCGACCATGCCGGTCGAGAGGTCGGCCTTGGCGAGGCGCGCGGCCGAGCGCACCCGGTCCTTGTCGGCACCCTTGACGAGGCCGGCGATGTCGGCGGCCAAGGCCTGCATGCGGTCGACCTTCTCGTCCATGGTGCCAAGCTTGGCATGGAAGACGCGGTCCTTGAGCGCCGGCGCCTTCGAGGCCAAGGAGGTCTTGCGGTCCTGGTCCCAGAAGAACTTGGCGTCGGCCAGACGGGCGCGCAGAACGCGCTCGTTGCCGGCGACGATGGCCGCACCTTCGTCCGTCGTCTCCATGTTGGCGACGACGATGAAGCGTGCCGCCAACTCGCCGTCGGCATCCAAGCAGGAGAAGTATTTCTGGTGCGAACGCATGGAGGTCGTCAGCACTTCCGGCGGAAGGTCCATGAACTGCTCGTCGATGCGCCCGATCAGCACCACCGGCCATTCGACCAGCCCGGTGACCTCGTCCAACAGCGTCGTGTCGGCCTTGACCGTCAGCCCCTCGGCGGCGGCCAGGCGTTCGGCATCGGCCGCGATCTGGGCGCGGCGCTTGGCCGGTTCGAGCATGACCTTGGCGTCTAACAGCTTGTCGCGGTAGTCGGCGAAACTCGCGACCTCGAAACGCGCCGGCGCCATGAAGCGATGCCCCGCCGTCGACGTCGCCGCCGCGACCGGCCCGAGCCTGACGGCAACGCCACGCCCCGCGAACAGCGCGATCATGGAGTGGATCGGGCGCACCCAGCGCAGGTCAAAGTCGGCCCAGCGCATCGACTTGGGCCAGTGCAGGTCGGCCAACGCCGCCTCCAGGATGCCGCCCAGCACTTCGGCCGTCTCGCGGCCCTTGATCTCGACGGTGGCGAACAGGAATGTGCCCTTGGGCGTCTCGCGTTCCTCGATGACGGCACCTTCCGGCAGCGAGCCCTTGAACCCGGCCATTGCCCTCTCCGGCGCATCGGCGCGCGGGCCGCGGCGCTCCTCGGAGACATCCGGCTGCTTCTCGGGCAGGCCGTCAACCACCAGCGCCAGGCGCCGCGGCGTGGCGAAAGCCTCGGCGGATTGGAATTCGAGGCCGGCCGCCTTGAGCCCGTCGCAGACCAGACGCTTGAGATCGTCGGCGGCCCGCGCCTGCATGCGCGCCGGGATTTCCTCGGAGAGAATTTCGAGTAGGAGTTCGGCCACGATCAGACCTCCATCCCTTTACCGACGCCCTGGCTACGCATCCACGCCTCGGCCGAGCCCTTGGCCAGCTCGCGCACGCGGCCGATGTAGGCCTGGCGCTCGGTCACCGAGATCACACCGCGCGCGTCCAGCAGGTTGAACAGGTGCGAGGCCTTCAGGCACTGGTCGTAGGCCGGCAGCGCCAGCCCCTTGGCCAGCAGCGCCTTGCATTCCGCCTGGGCGTCGGCGAAGTGGCGGGTCAGCATGTCGGAGTCGGCGTATTCGAAATTGTGGGTCGAGTACTCGACCTCGGCCTGGTGGAACACGTCGCGGTAGGTCTTGCCGCCTTGATCCTTGGGCACGCCGTCCCAGTCGAGGTCGTAGACGTTCTCGACGCCCTGCACGTACATCGCCAGCCGTTCGAGGCCGTAGGTGATCTCGACCGGCACCGGATTGCAGTCGAAGCCGCCGACCTGCTGGAAGTAGGTGAACTGGGTCACTTCCATGCCGTCGCACCAGACTTCCCAGCCGAGGCCCCAGGCGCCGAGCGTCGGGCTTTCCCAGTCGTCCTCGACGAAACGGATGTCGTGTTTCATCGGATCGATGCCGAGTTCACGCAGGCTGCCGAGATACAGCTCCTGGATGTTCGCCGGCGACGGCTTCATCAGCACCTGGTACTGGTAGTAGTGCTGCAATCGGTTCGGGTTCTCGCCGTAGCGTCCGTCGGTCGGGCGCCTGGACGGCTGCACGTAGGCGCAGTTCCAGCGGTCGTCGGGCCGGCCGAGCGAGCGCAGCGTCGTCGCCGGGTGGAAGGTGCCGGCGCCGACCTCCATGTCGTAGGGTTGGAGCAGCACGCAGCCCTTGTCGGCCCAGAAGCTTTGCAGCTTCAGGATCAGGGTCTGGAAACAGGTGCTCTTGTCGGCCGATCGGGACATGGCGCGGCGCTTCTGGCACAGGCGTTGATTGACGGCAGCGAACCTAGCATCCAACGCCGGAGAATCAAGGAACGGATTGGCTTTGCGGCCGGGTTTTCATCCTCTTCCGTCATCGCCGGGCTTGACCCGGTGACCCACGTCTTTGCCACGGTCCGGCGGCTTCGTGGATGCCCGGATCAAGTCCGGGCATGACGGCGGAAAATGCGCAGGCCGCCTAGCCGCAGCGGTGGTTCGAGCCCTGCGGCACGTAGGCGCCGCAATCCGGGCATTGCACCATATCCTCGACTTCGGCCGAACGGGCCCGGGTCGCGGCGTCGCGCTCGACCTCCTCGGCGCGGCGCTGCTGCAGTTCGCCCCGACGGTTGAGCCATTTGAAGGCCTGCCACACCACGACGATGATGACGACCGTGAACAGGATCTTGGGCAGCGAGAATCCGAACATGGGGTGTTATTAGAAGCCGGGCGGCGCCGGGTCAAGGAACCCGCTCGGCGCGAGACCATTGTCGGGCGGCGAAAATGGTCCAATATTAAGATCTTGCCGGGAGGAGCCAAGGCCGACCGCGACGACGTCATCAAGCACTTGCGGACCGAGGTCAACGCGCTCGAGTCGCGCCTCGGCGACCAGAACCGCCTGCTCGGCTCGTTGCGCGCCCAGTTGCAGGCGCACGAGACGGCCACCGGCGACGAGCGCCGCACCCAGATCTTCCGCCGCGCCGCCATCGACATGGTACCGTAGGAGAGCCACCGCGAGTTCGCCGACCTGCGCAACGACTTCGTGCCGGCGCGCGACGTCAGCGAGGCCATGGTGGCGCTCGGCGGCCGTCTCGACCACAAGTTCGCCGAAATCAAGGCCCCCAACGAAATCACCGCGCGCGTCAACGCCGGCATGTTCTTCGACGAGGTGCTCGACCACGTATTCGAGGATTTCGAGAAGCTGATCCCCTACGACCGCATCGGCGTCGCCCTGATCGAGGACAGCGAGTCGGGCAAGACCATCGTGCGTTCGCGCTGGAACCGGGCGAAATACGGCGAAACCCTGCTCGGCAAGGACTACGCCGCCGTCCTTGCCGGCTCCAGCCTGGAAGCGATCGCGCGTTCGCGCCGGCCGCGCATCCTCAACGACCTCGCCGCCTACCTCGACGAACACCCGCATTCCGGCTCGACCCGCTTGATCCTGCGCGAGGGCATCCACGCCAGCCTGACCTGCCCGCTCGTCGCCGACGACCGCGTCATCGGCTTCATCTTCTTCTCCAGTTGCCGGGCCGACCAGCACGTCGAACTGTTCGCCCAGATCGCCGGCGAGTTGGCGCTGACGCTGGAGAAGAGCCGCGCCTACGAGGACCTCTACCTCCGGAACGAGCTCATCAAGAAGGTGTTCGGCCAGTACGTCACCAACGAGGTCGCCG
>JAYNJY010000108.1:4689-9684 GCA_038110665.1 Rhodospirillaceae bacterium
AGGTCGCCGGGCCATCTCAGCGTGCAGTTGAAGGGCCTGGGCGAACTGGTGCCGGTCTACGAGATCACCGGCATCGGCGGCGATTACGCGGTCGACAAGGGATAGCGCGTTAGAGCCCGAAGCGGTTCCACCTCAGCCGTTCCTCGACCGCCTGGATCAGCGCGCCGCCGAGATCGAAGCCGAAGCCGCCCTCGCCCGCACCCGCCGAAGCGCCGCCGAAGCGCCGGCGCCACCACGGCCGGCGCTCGTCGATCAGCCTCAGCTTGACCGCTTCGCCGAAGCGTTCGCGCATCGCCGGCCGGACACTGCCGAGCCCGTCGACGAGGCCGAGTTCGAGCGCCTTCCTGCCGGTCCAGAAGGCGCCGGAGAACAGTTCCTTGTCGTCGGCCTTGAGCCGGTCGCCGCGGCGCGAGCGCACCATCTGCTTGAAATCGTCGTGGATGTCGGCCTGCAACGCCTTCAGGTGCTTCACGTCGGCCGCTTTCTCCGGGCTGAACGGGTCGAGCATCGCCTTCTTGTCGCCGGCGGTGTGCAGCCGGCGCTCGATGCCGAGCTTGGCAATCATCTCGGTGAAACCGAAACTACCGGAAACGACGCCGATGGAGCCGACGATGGACGACGCCTCGGCGTAGATCTCATCCGCCGCGCAGGCGAGCCAATAGCCGCCCGATGCACCGACATCCTCGATGAAGGCGTAGACCGGCACCTTGTTTTCCGTCGCCAACTCGCGGATGCGCCCGGCGATCAGCGCCGACTGCACCGGCGAGCCGCCCGGCGAGTTGATCGCCAGCACCACCGCCTTCAGGTGCTTGAGCTTGAACGCGCGCTCGATGCGTGGCGCCAGTGCCTGCAGATTGAGGCCCTGCGAAAACCGGCCGCGTGCCGATATCACGCCGGCGAGCGGCAGCACCGCGACCACCGGCTTGGATTCGCGCCAGCGCGTCGGCAGATAGGGGCGGATTTCGTCGATCAAGTTCATGGCGCCGATTATAGCAGGCTTTCGGCGTGGCGAAGCACCTTCTCGGCCGCCGCCGTGAAATCGCCGTTCGCTTCGTGCAGCACCAGCGGCGTGCACTCGGTAACGCGAGCGGCGGCGCCCTTTTGCGCGCGGACGATGGCGCGTTTCGGCTTGCCATCCGCCTTCGGCGCCAGCGCCAGCACCTGCTGGGCGCCGAAGCCCTGCGCCGCCAGGCCCGCCGTCACCTCACCCAAGCGCGCGAACAGGTGGATCACCGTGACCGTGCCGCCCGGCTTGCATGCAGATGCCGCACAACGGAGCCAATCGGCGAGCCTGGCCTCGCCCTCGACGGTGGCGGCATGCTTGAGCGGGTCCGGCGACGGCCGCGACGTGCCGGCCGCCGCATAGGGCGGATTGAGCAACACATGATCGAAACCCGAACCTGCGATTTCGACGGGCGGCGAGAGCACGTCGCCGGTGACGATCCAGACGCGTGCCTCGAAGCCGTTGGCCGTAACGCCGAGGCGCGCCAGTTCGGCCAAGGCCGGTTCGCGTTCAAGCGCGGTGATCTGTACGCCAGGGACGCGTGTGGCGAGGCAGAACGCGGCGGCGCCGACGCCGGTGCCGAGCTCGAGCACGGTTTCGCCCGAGCCGGCCGGCACGGCGGCGGCGAGCAGCACCGCGTCGATCGCGGTGCGATAGCCCTTGGCCGGTTGCAGCACGCGGACGCGGCCGCCGAGCAATGCGGTTTCGGTGACCCTGGGTCGTGGCGCGCTCACAAGTCGTCCGCCTCCTTGAGCACACCGCGCGCGCGCTCGATGTCGTCGTCGGCGACCATGACGCGGCGCTGAATCGCCGGGATCGATCCGTCGGCAACGGCGGTGTGGCCGTCGAGCACGATGGCGTCGATGTCCTCCTGTTCGAGGCGCATGGTCAGCCACGACAGGAACACCGCGTCGTTGCTGCGCACCAGTTCGATCATGGCGCTTACCCCCTCGCGTTGGCGCCTCGCGCCGGGCCCCCTCGGCGTTCCAACGCGGGGCGCTCGGCGCTTGCCCGAACGCGCCCTGGTGCTATGCTCTTAAGGAACGAGCGCGCCGTCAAGGCGCGAGCCCCCGTTGTGGTATTCATTAGCAGTATTCGCGCGGGCGTACCTTGGAGGAACCATGGGCATCGTCGTAAGCCTGGATGGCGAACGCAAGAAACCGTCGCTCGACGCGCTGACCGCGATCGTCGCCGAAGACTTGAAGGCGGTGAACGCGCTGATCGTGCAGAAGATGGATTCGCCCGTCGCGCTGATCCCGCAGCTCGCCGGCCACATCGTCGCCGCCGGCGGCAAGCGCCTGCGCCCAATGCTCACGCTCGCCGCCGCGCGCATGTGCGGCTACGACACCGCCGGCCAGCGCCACGTGGCGCTCGCCACCTGCGTCGAATTCATCCACACCGCGACCCTGCTGCATGACGACGTCGTCGACGAAAGCAGCCTCAGGCGCGGACTCGAATCCGCGAATGCGCTGTTCGGCAACAAGCCAAGCGTGCTGGTCGGCGACTTCCTGTTCAGCCGCGCCTTCGAACTGATGGTCGAGGACGGCTCGCTCGACGTGCTCCGCATCCTGAGCCACGCGTCCGCGGTGATCGCCGAGGGCGAGGTGCTGCAGCTGATCACCACCAACGACACCGAGACCGGCGAGACCGCCTACCTCGACGTCATCAAGGGCAAGACCGCGCAACTGTTCGCCGCCGCCTGCCGGGTCGGCGCCGTTGTCGCCGAACGCCCGATGGTCGAGGAGGAAGCGCTCGAGACCTACGGCATGAACCTAGGTATCGTCTTCCAGCTCGTCGACGACGTACTCGACTACTCGGCCGAGCAGGCGAAGCTCGGCAAAACCGTCGGCGACGACTTCCGCGAAGGCAAGATCACGCTGCCGGTGATCCTGGCGTTCCGCCGCGGCGACGACGAGGAACGCACGTTCTGGCGACGCACGCTCGAAGACCTGGAGCAGACCGACGCCGACCTCGCCCGCGCCATCGAGCTGATGAACCGCCACGGCGCGCTCGACGACACCTTGAAGCGCGCGCGCCACTACGGCGCCATCGCGCGCGACTCGCTCGGTATCTTCAAGGACGGCCCGGTGAAGCAGGCGTTCCACGACCTGATCGACTTCTGCATCGAACGCGCGCATTGAGGCCCGGACGAGCAAAAATCGCCAAACGTTTGACGGTTCTTGCCCTCGGCCCCGACCGGCGCTATAACGCGCCCCTGTCCGGCTCCCGATTTGCCTGCCGGGCACCGGTCGGAGTGTAGCTCAGCCTGGTAGAGCACTGTGTTCGGGACGCAGGGGCCGGAGGTTCGAATCCTCTCACTCCGACCAATTTCTCCTCACTTCGGACGTTTGCCTCTCATTGAAATGCCGGCAACCAGACAAATCGGAGCTCGACTTTCATTGATTTCAGTGAGAGGACCAAACTCTGCGCGTTAATTTTCTCCTTGAGGCTTTTTAAAGCCTTTTGTCCATCTTTCGAAATCAGCGTCTGGTGGAATAATTCCTTCATCTACGCCGCCTAAATCAACTTTTGCCGTTGTGGGTGCCTCTCCCCTGAATTGCTTTTTATATTTCTCTTTCAGCCGCTCGCAATGGGCTTCGAGCTCAATCATCAATTCCTTGCTAAACCAAATACAATCATCCAAGTAAGTCCGAATTGCTTCGATAGTTGACGGATAATTTTCGTCTCGGTTGCCAGCGAAGTCTGGCACGCCGAAAAATATCTGCGCGCGCCTATCGCCTGCGTCTATCGGAATTGACTGGAACCGTTTTATTAACTGTTCACGCCCCCCAATTGCGGCCCCCAAAGACCGAATAACGCGAGACAACACCGCGACCACGTTTAACGGCTTACCGACGACAGAAATCGCATCAAACACCAACGCTTGAAGTTTGGCATCATCAACATGAACTAATAGGAAGACTGCGCAAATCTAACGTGAACTGAAACTGGGGAATGCGTTCACCAGCGGCCAAATGCTTTTGGAATTGGTCAAATTTTTCCTTTTCGGCCTGGTAGTTGGTCACTACCGGAGCAATATTTTGACTTTTCAATGAAGCGTACGCTTTGAAGATGTCTTATGCGACAGCTATCGCCGCATTTGTGTTTCCAATTTCGAGGGTCAAGGTATCCCTAGATTTTGCTCTATCGGCAATTCTTTGTGCCGCTACCGCACCGGCAAAAGCGCCTGCCCCGCGACAATCCATTGACGCAAAATTGCGCTCCCCTTGGGTACGCCACCAGACACGCATGCATCTTTATCAGGAAACGAACTTCGCTCAAACAGGGAAATCTGCCGCCGGGCGACCATGTACAACGGCCGCGGTCTCGGCCACACTGGCGGCCCACCCTCGGAGGCCCGGACATGGAACCGCTCCTGCTGAAGACCCACCGTATCGCCCTCGACGCCGTCTACGTGCCGGTGAAACGCAAGAAGACGCTCGACGCGGCCAAGGTCGACGCACTCGCCGCCAGTATCATGGAAGACAGGCTGAAGACGCCGATCCACGTGCGCCAGGACGGCGACCGGCTGGTATTGGTCGAAGGCCTGCACCGGCTCGAGGCCTGCCGGGCGCTTGGCGAAACCGAGATCGACGCGATCCTGGTGCGCGCCAAGCAGCACTAGCCAGCACACCGCCCCGGCAATCGCCTCTCGTAATTGCCTCTGGGGCGCTCGCATGGCATCGTCGCTCGCCCGGTCACGCCACCGGGGCAAGGGGCCTATCGCATGCACAACCTGATCGTCGGGATCATCGTCGGCATCGTCGTCGGCATCGTCGTCGGCACCACCGTGGTGGCGCCGCGCCTGCAACTGCCGGTCCAGGTCAAGGCCGAGCGTTCGGCCAAGCAGGCGGAACGCGCCAAGGTGCGCGCCGAGATCAATGAAGCTGTCGCCGAGGCCTACAAGAACCTGCCGCCGGACGCCGGCGGGGTGGCCAAGCCGGCTCCGGTCCAACCGGCCGCGCCGGCCGCCGCCCAGAACACTGCCGCGC
>JAYNJY010000109.1:0-9635 GCA_038110665.1 Rhodospirillaceae bacterium
GTCTTGGAGGCTGGCGATTCCGGCCTGGGCGGCGGTGGTGGCGACGCCCGGCGCAAGCGTGGCGCAAGCCACCAGCGCGGCGGCCGTGATCCGGGTGAAAAACCGCTTCATGGGCAAATATCGTAACAAGGAAACCTCCGAGCCACTAGATGTTGGTGAATATAGAACCCTGAAAAGACCAGAGTCGACTCATTTTCAGGCCGAGTTTTCCCCAGGCTAGGGGCAATTCGGCGATGAATTGGTGACGTCCGGAAGCGCTCGGTTTGGTCGGAAATCCTCACGTTTCCGTGTGGCCGGCGTCGATTGCCCGGCCCAAGCGCTCGAGCGCCGCCAGAAGGTCGGGATCGTCGATGCCGGAAAGCGCCTCCGCGAGGGCCTTCTTGCGTGCCAGCGAGGGCGCCTTTTCGACGCGTTGGCGCCGTGGCGCCAGCGTCGGTTCGGGCAACGGCGCGTGCAGGTAACGCAGCCTCGCCACCGCACGGTAGCCGAAATGCGTGTTGATACGTTCGACCAGTTGCGGCTCCAGGTGCTGAAGTTGGGTCGCCATGGCGGAATTGTCGACGCGAAGGTGCAGCAGGCCGCCGGTGCGCTCCCGGCCGGCATAGGTGATGCGTTCGGGCTGGCTGTGCTGGGCGATGACCTCGCCGACGATCGCCGCCCAGTCGCGCGCGATCACGCCGTCGGCAAGACCGCGGCGCCCGAACACCGGCTTGGTGATGCGCGCCACCGCGCCGCTGATGGGCTCGATGCGGTTGCGCCGGATCTTCGATGTCGGCGGGGTGGCGGTGGGCTGTTTGGCCATGGCGTGACATGGTAGGCTCGCCGCCGCCGCCCGGCAACCGGCGGCGACATCCGAAAGGCCGAGCACGCAGGCTTCGATCCGTGAACTTCTCCGCCCGATTGCTGAAATGGTACGACGCCAACGCGCGCGAACTGCCCTGGCGTGTGCCGCGCGGCTCCAAGGCACGGCCCGACCCATACAAGGTCTGGCTCAGCGAGATCATGCTCCAACAAACCACGGTGGCCACGGTGCGCGGCTATTTTGGCGATTTCGTGGCGCGCTGGCCGGATGTCTGCGCGCTGGCGGCGGCCGACCTCGATGACGTGCTGCATGCCTGGCAAGGGCTCGGCTACTACGCCCGCGCGCGCAACCTGCACAAATGCGCGCGCGTCGTCGCCGGCGAGCTTGCCGGGCGCTTCCCGGAGAGCGAGGCCGGGCTGCTGGTGTTGCCCGGCGTCGGCCCCTATACCGCCGCCGCCATCGCCGCCATCGCCTACGATCTGCCGGTAACGCCCTTGGACGGCAATATCGAGCGCATCGTCGCTAGGCTATACCGGACGGCGACGCCGTTGCCCGCCGCCAGGCCGGAACTGAGGGCGCTCGCTGCCGGCCTGACGCCGAGTAAGCGCCCCGGCGACTTCGCCCAGGCGATGATGGATTTGGGCGCGACGCTCTGCCGGCCGAAGGCGCCCGACTGCGACGCCTGTCCGCTCCGGCCGGGCTGCATGGCGGCGCAGGAGGGTAGCGCCGAACGCTACCCGCTGCGCGCCGCCAAGAAGCCGCGCCCGACGCGCCACGGCGTGGTTTACTGGTTGCAGCGCGACGACGGCGCGGTGATGGTCCGGCGCCGGCCCGACACGGGCCTGCTCGGCGGCATGATGGAATTCCCCTCGACGCCGTGGACCGATCTGGAGCCCGACGCGCAGGCGCTCGCCGAGCATGCGCCGATGCCGGTGCGCTGGCGCCGGGTCGCGGGCGAGGTCGAGCACGTGTTCACCCATTTCCGCCTGGTGCTCGGCGTGGTTGAGGGCCTGGCCGAGCCGGGCGGCGCCGGCGGCAACGCGCGTTGGTGCCGGCCCGACGAATTCGGCGCGCTCGCGTTGCCCACCGTGATGAAGAAGGTGGCGCGGCTGGTTTCGAAAATGCGGCCGAACGGACCGTAAACCAATCGTTAACGCATCGGGCCTTATCTTGCGCCCATGAGCGCATAACTTGATAAAGTCCGCGAACTCGGCACGCTGCTGACGCTGGTGCGGGAGCACGAGCGCCAGTTGGCGAAGCAGCAGCGCGAGCCCCACGCGGTGGTCTCGACGGCCAACGCCGACGTGGTCGGCGCCAAGGTCCGGAAACTTCCGAAGGCTTACTGAGCGGGCCGCGCGCGGCGGCGCTCAGGGGTCGTAAGCCATCAACGATTCGAACGGAATGCCGACCTTCTCGCGTCCGCCCAGGAACGTGAGTTCGATGATGCACGCGCCGGCCACGACCTCGGCGCCGACCTTAGCGAACAGCGCCTTGGACGCCGCCATGGTGCCGCCGGTGGCGAGCAGGTCGTCGAGGATGAAGATGCGCTGGCCCTTCTTGGCGGCGTCGTCCTGGATCTCGATGGTGTCGGAGCCGTACTCAAGATCGTAGGTGTGGCTGATGGTCTTGCCCGGCAGCTTGCCTTTCTTGCGCACCATGGTGAATCCGAGGCCGAGACGCGACGCCAGCGGCGCCGCGACCAGGAAGCCGCGCGATTCGATGCCGGCGAGCAGATCAGGCTGATACTTGGAGACGATGCGCGCCAGCCGCCCGAGCGCCACCTGCCAAGCGTCCGGATGGGCGAGCAGGGTGGAGATGTCGTAGAACAGGATGCCGGGCTTCGGGAAGTCCGGGATCGAACGGATGTGGTTCTTGAGGTCCATGGCGGGTGTCCTGGCGCGATTACGGTTCCGGGTTGTGCCGTGCATGGTAACGGCGCGTTTCCGGCCGGGCAATGACGCCACCGAACCGTTGTGAAGCCAGGGCCTGAAAACCCAGGGCCGGAAAACCTAGGGCTGGAAAACCCTGGGCCGGAAACGAAGAGGCCGCACCGGTTTCCCGGTGCGGCCCCGCGATGGCAACAAGAAAAGACCGCCGTCGAAGAAGTGCCCTTACTGGGTCTTCTTCTTTTCCTTCTTGTCTTTCTTCGGCGCTTTCTTCTTGGCTTCTTTCTTCATGCAGGCGTCTTTCTTCTTGGCATCCTTGATATCGCCGCAGGGGTCCTTCTTCATCTGCGCCGGCTTCGGCGCGGGGGCCTGGGCCAGGGCGACGGACGACAACGGGGCAACCGCGGTGGCGGCGACGAACATGCCGAGGATGATCGGCAGCACGATCTTCTTCATGTGGGCAAACTCCAAATCGGGGTGAAGAGAAGCGAATGATTGGACGGAATTCGGCGCCGATCAATGGCAAAGGTATTGAAATTAAACGAAAAAATTTTATAGATTGGTTTGATTTTTTCGATAGATCAGGCCGATTGATCGAAATTACTCGGATCGTCGCCGAAGGCGCCCGGTCCCGCCACGAGCCGCACCGTTCGGTCGTCGAGGGTCGCCACCAGGGGCAGTGCGCCGGCGGCGTCGCCGTCGACCTGCCAGGGTTCGTCGCCGTCGGCGAGCACGTGCACGGCGCGCGCCGCGATGACGCTGACGTCGGCGCGCTCGTGCAACCGGCCGCGCGCCAGCGCCAGGCCATAGGCGAGCGCGCGCTTGGCCTCGTTCACGTCGGTGCCGTGGATCGAGCAGCAGCCGAACATCACCTCGACCTTGTACTCGAAGATGTAGTCCGCGATGCCGCGCCACAGCAGCTGCATGGCGCCGCGCCGGCGGTAGTCGGCGTTGATGCACGACCGGCCCAGTTCCATGATCTCGCCCGAGTGGCGGAGCAGGCCGGCCAGGTCGAATTCGCCTTCCGAATAGAATCCGGCCGAGGCCTCGGCGACCGCACCGCGGAGCAGCCGGTAGGTGCCGACCACTTCCGGCCGGGCGGCGCTGCCGCGCTCCAGGTCGATGACCAGAAGGTGATCGCAGATGTCGTCATAGGGGTCGACGTCGCGCTTCAGCTTCTTGCGGCTCGGCGTCGGCTTGGCGCCAATCTCGTCGTAGAAGATGCGGTAGCGCAACGCCTGGGCGGCGTCGGCATCGGCTTCGGTTTCAGCGAGGCGGACTTCGAGCGATTTGAATCGCAGCGTTTGCATGAAGGGGCTCCCGAGCGCGTTTACAAAAGGGGATGCTGTCCCCTTATGTGGCATGGGCGCGTTGCGTCCGTGTGGCCCCCAGGTGACGGGATTATTTAGTAAAAATGACAGAAATTTTACACCACATCTTGTGGTGATGCCGTTGAAGACGGGATCACGCTGGGGTCATCTCGCGGCGCAGGCGGCAGGCCGCCGTGGTCTCGTCGATGTCGACATCGGCGAAGCGGACGATATCGCCGTCGGCGACCGGATGCTTGAGCCGAACCGCGTGCGCGAGACCGAGCGGCAGGTAACCGGCTTCGACCGAGGCGCGCGCCGGGCGCAACCCGCCCGCGACGGTGAAGCCGCCCTCGCCGTCGAGCATTTCTCCAGCGGCGAGGTCGCGCTTGGCGACGGCGACGACGTCGCCCCGGAAGCACGTCGCCTGGCCGGTCGGTTCGCGCCGGAGCGCCACCGCGGCGACGGAGACGGCGAGTTCGAGCCCGATCATGTGCCAGCGTTTGTAGAGGCACATGTAGCGACCCGACGGGTCGGTCGTGGCCTTGTATTCCTCAAAGCAGTTCTTGAGGTATTCGGTGTCGGCCTCGAAGCAGACCCAGACGCCCTTGCGGATGTCGTGCGCGATCGACTGGCCTGCGCGGGTGATGCAGGAGATCACCTCGACCATGCCCTTGCGTTCAAGCTCGCCGCCCTCGGCCCGCGGCCGCATCAGCGTCGGGATGTCGTCGACGGAGCCGGGCGGGAACTGCAACCCCTGCGACGGCACGTCGAGGCCGCAGGCGTTGGCGATGGCGGCGCTCTCGATGGCCGGTTTCGAACCATCCAGGAAGGCGTTGAACATCTTCGGGTTGAGGCGCCCGCGTTCGGCCTGCTCGGCGGAGAGCCCCCAATGGTCCCAGACGGTCTCGGGCGTCGACTTGCGGTATTCCGGCAGCCACTTGTGGCCGCGCCCGGCGGCGGTGACGCTGAAGCCCGCGGTCCGCGCCCAATCCACCAAGTCACAGGTCAGCGCCGGCTGGTCGCCGTAGGCCATGGAGTAGATCACGCTGGCGTCGCGCGCGCGGGCGGCCAGTGCCGGGCCGATGAAGGCGTCGGCCTCGACGGTGACGTTGATGACGTCCTTGCCGGCGGCGAAGGCGGCCAAGGCGTGTTCGGCGGCGGCGAGCGGGTTGCCTGTGCATTCGATAATGATATCGACGGCGCCGTGCTCGACGATGGCGCGCCAGTCGTCACCGACATGCGTGGTGCCGGCTTGCCTCGCGGCGTCGAGCGAGGCGGCGGCGTAGCGTTCCTCGGGCCAGCCGACCAGCTTGAGATTGTCGCGCGCGCGCTCGGGCGCGAGATCGGCGATGCCGACGACGTGGATGCCGGGCAACCGGAGCGCCTGGGCCAGGAACATGGTGCCGAACTTGCCGGCGCCGATCATCCCGACGCGGACCGGGTCGCCGGCTTCGGCGCGGGCCTGCAGCTTGGTGAAAAGGTTCATGGCTTGTTGCCGCCCAAGCGCAGGAAATCGAAGTCGCAGCCCTCGGGTGCCTGGCATACGCGTTCGTGGTAGAGCGCGCGGTAGCCGCGTTCGGGTGCCGGCGGCGGCGTGCGCGCGGCGAGGCGGCGCGCGATCTCGGCGTCGTCGACCAGGAGGTCGATGCGCTTCGCCGCGACCGACAAGCGGATGCGGTCGCCGGACTTGACCGCCGCCAACGGTCCGCCGGCGGCGGCCTCCGGCGAAATGTGCAAGACGATGGTGCCGAACGCGGTGCCCGACATGCGCGCGTCCGAGATGCGCACCATGTCCTTGACGCCCTGGCGCGCCAGCTTCTTCGGGATCGGCAGGTAGCCGGCCTCCGGCATGCCGGCGCCGAGCGGTCCGGCGTTCTGCAGCACCAGGATGTCGGCGGGCGTGACGTCGAGGTCGGGGTCGTCGATGCGTTCGGCGAGGTCTTCCAAACTGGTGAACACCACGGCACGGCCCTCGTGCTCGAACAACTCCGGCGTCGCCGCGGCGCGCTTGAAGATGGCACCGTCGGGCGCCAGGTTGCCCGATAGCTGGATCAGCCCGCCGACGGCCGAGACCGGATCGGCGAACGGGCGGATGACCGTGGTGTCGTGCCAGTCGGCCGGTTCGGCGAGGCGCGCTTCGAGCGTGCGGCCGGTGATGTCGACGGTGTCGAGATGGAGCAGGGGTTTCAGTTCGCGCAGCACGGCGCCGACGCCGCCGGCGGCGAAGAAGTCCTCCATGTAGCCCTCGCCGACCGGCTTCAAGTCGACCAGCACCGGCGTCTCGTCGGAGATGGCATTGAGCCGTTCGGCCGAAATCCGGATGCCGCGCCGGCCGGCGACGGCGGCGAGGTGCACGATGGCGTTGGTCGAACCCGACACCGCCATCAGCACGCGGAGCGCGTTCTCGACCGATTTCTCGGTGATGATCTCGGACGGCTTGATCGGATTGGCGATGAGCCCGACGGCGGCCCTGCCGCTCTCCTCCGCCGCGACAAGCCGGTCGGCATGCACGGCCGGGATGGCGGCGGTGCCCGACAGCGCCATGCCAAGCGTCTCGGCGATGCAGGCCATGGTGGACGCCGTGCCCATCACCGCGCAGGTGCCGGCGGTGGTGGCGAGCCGGCCCTCGACCTCGGCGATCTCGTCGGCATCGACCTCGCCGGCGCGGTACTTGGCCCAGAACCGGCGGCAGTCTGTGCAGGCACCGAGCCGCTCGCCCTTGTGCCGCCCGGTCATCATCGGCCCGGTGACGAGCTGCACGGCGGGCACGTCAGCCGAAGCCGCGCCCATCAGCTGCGCCGGCACGGTCTTGTCGCAGCCGCCGATCAGTACCACGGCGTCCATCGGCTGGGCGCGGATCATCTCCTCGGTGTCCATCGCCATCAGGTTGCGATAGACCATCGAGGTCGGGTTGAGGAACACCTCGCCCAAGGACGTGGTCGGGAACGGGCGCGGCAACGCGCCGGCGGCGAGCACGCCGCGCGACACCGCCTCGACCAGTTCCGGCATGGAGCGGTGGCAGTTGTTGAAACCCGATCCGGTCGCGGCGATGCCGACGATCGGCTTCGCCAGCATGTCCTTCGAGAGCCCCATGGAGCGCGCGAAGGAGTTGCGCAGGTACTGGGCGAAATCCTTGTCGCCGTAGTTGGTGAGCCCGCGGCGGATGCCATGCTCGTCGCTCATTCGTCGCCTCCCCCGGCCAGAGTTCATGGATAGCGCCGCCGCCGGCGGCGCGCCAGGATTTTTCAGCGGCGAGGAGCGATACGACGGGCCGCGACGGCTTGACTCCCGAGTGCCATCGCTCAACATGGATCGCAGGCAACCCGACCGAGGAGGATTGGAGATGGAATTCGAAGGTGGATGCTATTGCGGCGCGGTGCGCTACGTCGCCGAGGGCGAACCGCTGGCCAAGGCCCAGTGCCACTGCCGCCAGTGCCAGTACATCAGCGGCGGCCATCCCAACATCATCATCGGCATGCCGAAGGACGGCTTCCGCTACACCAAGGGCGAGCCGAAGCGGTTCACCAAGCCGGACCTCGAGAACGCGCGCACGCGCGAGTTCTGCGCGGAGTGCGGCACGCATCTCGCGACGCTGTCGCCGAACCTGCCGACCGGGCTCTTCATCAAGGTCGGCACCATGGACGACCCCGGCCTCTACGGCAGACCGGAGATCGCGATCCAGACCGCCGACGCCCTGGAATTCCACCACATCCCGGAAGACGCCAAGGCATTCGAGCGCTGGGCCAAGTAGGGCGGGCCGGCGTCCCGTCCCGGCCGGGGCGGGATTGCAACATCTGTTGCAAATCTAAATAAGCCGTTGCGGTTTGTATCATTCTTTGCCACATTGGCTGCAACGAAGAGAACCCGCGACACACAAGAACACGGGGTGTCCTCAGGGGATGGATTACGCCACGCTATCGAAGGCGCTCGCGGACGGCTTTCCGAGCCTGAGCCCGCAGCTCCAGCTCGCCGCGCGGCACGTGCTCGACCGCCCCGACGACGTCGCGCTGATGTCCATGCGCGGCCTCGCCGCCAACGCCGGCGTGCATCCAACCACCATGGTGCGCCTCGCACGCCGTTTCGACTTCCAGAGCTTCAACGACTTCCGCCGCCCGTTCCAGAAGCGGCTGCGCGGCCACCCGTCCGACTACGCCAGGCGCGCGCGCGACTTGCAGCGACGTGCCGGCGGCGCCACCGACCTGGTCGCGGCGGTGATGGAGAAGGGCCTCGCCAACCTGCGCCAGTCGTTCGAGGTCAACGGCCCCGAGCGCTTCCAGCAGGCGGCGGTGCGCATCATGGCGGGCCGGCGCGTCTACGTCGCGGGTCTCAGGAGCTGCTATCCGGTCGCGTTTTACCTGCACTATGTCTACCGGGTGTTTCGCGACAACGGCGTCCTGTTGCACGCCCAGGGCGGCACCTTCTCCGACGAATTGCGCAACTTCACCGCCGACGACGTGGTCGTGGCGGTCAGTTTCGAGCCCTATTCCAAGGAAACCGTCGCGGCGGTCGAGTTCGCGCGCGCGCGCGGCGGCGGCGCCGTGGCGCTGACCGACAGCCTGATCTCGCCCTTGGCACGGAGCGCCGACAGTGTGCTGTTGATCGAGAACGAGAGCCCTTCGTTCTTCCATTCCGTGGCGCCGGCGATGTCGGCGGTGGAAGCCCTTGTCGCGCTGATGGTCGGCGAGGGGGGCCGGGCGGCGCTCGCCGCGATCAGCGAGAGCGAGACCCAGTTGAACCAGTTCGACGCCTATTGGCATGCGGCGCACAAGCCGCGCGAGAGCCGCGCCGCCGGCCAGAGAGAGAACAAGGGAGAACGGAAACCATGACCGCCACGCACGTCTTTCACCGCCAGCTGACCAGCGCCATGCCGCGCGCCGTCGGCGGCGAGGGCGTATATCTCATCGACGATACCGGCAAGCGCTATCTCGACGCATCGGGCGGCGCGGCGGTGTCGTGCCTGGGGCATGGCGACAAGGACGTGATCGCGGCGATCAAGGCGCAGCTCGACAAGCTCGCGTTCGCGCACACCGGTTTCTTCACCAGCGAGCCGGCCGAGAAGCTGGCCGACCTGCTGGCCGAGGCGGCGCCGGGCGATCTCTCCATGGTGTATTTCCTCTCGGGCGGTTCGGAGGCGGTCGAGGCGGCGCTCAAGATGGCGCGCCAGTATCACCTCGAACGCGGCGAGGCCAAGCGCACGCGCTTCATCGCGCGCCACCAGAGCTATCACGGCAACACCGTCGGCGCGCTCTCGGTCGGCGGCAACGTGTGGCGGCGCGAGCCCTACAAGGAAATGCTTATCGACACCTCGCACATCGCGCCATGCTACGCCTACCGCCATCGCCGCGACGACGAGTCGGAAGCCGAATATGGGCTACGCGTGGCGAACGAACTGGAAGCGGAGATCCTCAGGCTCGGCCCCGACACCGTCTGCGCCTTCATCGCCGAGACCGTCGGCGGCGCCACCGCCGGCGTGATTCCGCCGGTCGCCGGCTACTTCAAGCGCATCCGCGAAATCTGCGACAAGTTTGGCGTGCTGCTGATCCTCGACGAGGTGATGAGCGGCATGGGCCGCACCGGCACGCTGTTCGCCTGCGAGCAGGACGGCGTTGTGCCCGACATCGTCTGCATCGCCAAGGG
>JAYNJY010000110.1:0-9594 GCA_038110665.1 Rhodospirillaceae bacterium
CGGGAAAGAAGTGATGATGAACGATCCCAAATTCCTGCGCACCGGCACCATCTTCAAGGCGTTCCACGACGCCGGCGCCAAGGTCGCCATCGTCACCGCCAAGGACAAGCTGCGCCGCCTGCTCGGTCACGGTCTCGACTTCGCATCGGGCCGCGCCGTCTGCTTCTCGTCGGAGAAGGCCACCGAGACGACCATGGCAGAGAACGGCATCGACAACGCCCAGGCGATGGTCGGCCGGCCGATCCCGGACGTCTATTCGGCCGAGCTTTCGGAGTTCATCTTCGACGCCGGCGTCAAGCTGATGGAGCGGCACAAGCCCGACATCATGTACCTCTCGACGACCGACTACATCCAGCACAAGCATGCGCCGGGCACGCCGGTGGCAAACGACTTCTACGCCATGATGGACAGCTACTGGGCCAAGCTCGACGCCATGGGCGCGACACTGGCGCTGACCGCCGACCACGGCATGAACGCCAAGTTCGGTCGCCACGGCGAACCCGACGTGATCTACCTGCAAACGCTGCTCGACGACTGGATGGGCAAGAACAAGGCCCGCGTCATCCTGCCGATCACCGATCCCTACGTCGTCCACCACGGCGCGTTGGGTTCGTTCGCGACCGCCTATCTGCCGGCCGACACCGATGCCGCCGAGATCGCCAAACGTCTCGAAGGCGTCGACGGCATCGAGGCCGCCTACACCCGCGAGAGCGGCTGCCAGCATTTCGAACTGCCCGAGGATCGCCTCGGCGACATCATCGTCGTCTCGACGATCCACAAGGTCATCGGCACTTCCGCCGACCGCCACGATCTCGGCCAGCTCAAGGAGCCGTTGCGCTCGCACGGCGGCGTCTCCGAGCAGCGCGTGCCGCTGGTCGTGACCCGGCCCGTCAGCGGCGTCGCCGCCGGCCGCCGGCTCCGCAATTTCGACATCTTCGATATCGCCCTCAATCACGGGGGCTGAGAGCACCAAAGGGGAGAGCACATGGACGCCCATTCCAACGTCATTCACGAAACCATGCGGATCGGGGGCAAGCGCGTCGAAGGCGCGCACGGCCGCATCGACGTGCTCAACCCTTACAACAACCAGGTGGTCGGTACCGTGCCGCGCGCCAGCGCTGAACAGGTCGCCGAGGCTTTCCGCATTGCCGCCGACTACAAGCCGTCGCTGACGCGCTACGAGCGCCAACAGATCCTGAAGAAGACGGCCGAGCTGATCGTCGAGCGCCGCGACGAAATCTCCGACGTCATCACCGCCGAATGCGGCCTTTCGAAGAAGGACTCGCTCTACGAGACCGGCCGTTCCTTCGACGTCTTCTCGCTGACCGCCAACCTCTGCATCCTCGACGACGGCGAAATCTTCTCGTGCGATCTCACGCCCCATGGCCAGAAGCGCAAGATCTTCACCCAGCGCCATCCGCTGCAGGGCGTCATCAGCGCGATCACGCCGTTCAACCATCCGCTCAACATGGTCGCGCACAAGGTGGCGCCGTCGATCGCCACCAACAACCGCATGGTCTGCAAGCCGACCGAGCTGACCCCGCTGACCTGCCTGACCCTGGCCGACATTCTTTACGAAGCGGGCTTGCCGCCGGAGATGTTCCAGGTCGTCACCGGCCTCCCGGCGGACATCGGCGACGCCATGATCACCGACCCCAACATCGACCTGATCACCTTCACCGGCGGCGTGCCGGTCGGCAAGATGATCGCCGAGAAGGCCGGCTACAAGCGCACCGTACTCGAACTTGGCGGCAACGCGCCCCTGATCGTCATGGAGGACGCCGACCTCGACCGCGCCGCCACGCTGGCGGTCGGCGGCGCCACCAAGAACTCCGGTCAGCGCTGCACGGCGGTGAAGCGCATCCTGGTGGTCGAGAGCGTCGCGGACAAGTTCGCCGAGCTGGTCACCGAGAAGGCCAAGAAGCTCAAGTACGGCGACCCGACCGATCCCACCACCGACATCGGCACGGTGATTACCGAGAACGCCGCCAAGACCTTCCAGCGCCGCGTCGTCGACGCCGTCAAACTCGGCGCCAAGCTGCTGCACGGTAACAACCGCGAGGGCGCGGTCTACCCGCCGACCGTGGTCGACCATGTGCCGTGGAATTGCGAACTGGTCATGGAAGAGACCTTCGGTCCGGCGATCCCGATCGTCCGCATTAAGGACATCGACGACGCCATCCGCGTCGCCAACGGCACCAACTTCGGCCTGTCGTCGGGGGTCTGCACCAACAACCTCGACTACATCACGCGTTTCATCGCCGAGCTCAACCACGGCACCGTCAACATCTGGGAAGTGCCGGGCTACCGCATCGAGATGTCGCCCTTCGGCGGCATCAAGGACTCGGGCAACGGCTACAAGGAAGGCGTGATCGAGGCGATGAAGAGTTTCACCAACGTCAAGACGTTCTCCCTCCCATGGCGTTAGTTCACGGGCGTTGATCGGCGGGCGCTGACACGCCCCTGATCGGCGGAATCTTTTGCCGGGCGGCACAAACCCTGCCGTCCGGCATTTTCTTGTCCGCCGCGATTCCAGTGACTTAATTCACCACGGCGGTGGCACACGGCTTGCTAATTCGGTTACCATCAACCGACGGAGTGAGTCATGTCCGACCTCAGGCTTAAAAGACCGTTGCCGTTCGCCGCCGCCCTCGCCTTCGCCGCGGCCCTTTTTACTGTGACGCCGGCGTGGCCTGCCTCCGACATCGGTCATAGCGCCTAGGCGTCGAGCGGAAAACCCTCCCCCCTTGCCGAACGGCCCGGCCGGGCGCAAACTCCGGTCCATGAAGCCGAACCCGAACCAGATCGAGATTCCGGCCGCATTCTACCGGGGCGGAACGTCGAAAGGCGTGTTCTTCCACGAACGCGACCTGCCGCCCGAGCGCGCGGTCCGTGACCAAATTTTCCTCGACGTCATCGGCTCGCCCGACCCCTACAAGCGCCAGCTCAACGGCATGGGCGGCGGCATCTCGTCGCTTTCCAAGGTCGTCAGCATCGGCCCGGCGACGCGGCCCGATGCTGACGTCGATTACACCTTCGCGCAGATCGCCGTCGACCGTCCGGCCGTCGACTACGCCACCAACTGCGGCAATCTCTCTTCTGCCGTCGGCCCCTTCGCCATCGACGAGGCGTTGTTCAAGCCATCCACCACGGACGGCACAACGACGGTGCGGCTTCACAACACCAACACCGGCGTCGTCATCCATGCCGCCGTACCGGTCGCCGGAGGCCGCGCCGCCGTCGCCGGCGACTTCGAGATCCAAGGCGTGCACGGCACCGGTGCCCGCATCCAACTCGACTATCTCAAGCCCGGCGGCGCCACCACCGGCAAACTGTTGCCCGCCGACGATCCGCTGGTCGACCTCGACGTGCCCGGCGAGGGCCGGCTCCAGGTCTCGCTCGTCGACGCCGCCACCGGCATGGTTTTCGTCGCCGCCGAGGCGCTTGGCCTGACCGCCACCGAAACGCCCGACGAGATCGACAACAATGCTGAATTGATGGCGCGACTCGACCGCATCCGCCGCGCCGCCGGCGTTCGCATGGGTCTCGCCAACCGGCCCGAGGACGTGCCGCTGACCAATCCCCGGATCGGGCTCTTGGCGCGGCCGACCGACTTCAAGGCCATCGACGGCCGCACCGTGGCCTCGGACGCCCAGGACATCACGGTACGCATCCTGTCGATGACCAACATCCACCGGGTCTCACCGCTGACCAGTGCGCTCTGCCTCGCCGCCGCCAGCCGCATCGAAGGCACGCTGGCGCACGCAATGGCGCGCGGCTCGGGCGGCGATCTCTGCATCGGTACGCCATCGGGCGTGCTACCGGTCGGCGCCGAAGTCGTACGCGAGAACGGCGGCTGGCATGCCAACTACACGCGGAGCTACCGCACCGCCCGGCGCCTGATGCAGGGTGCCGTTTTGATCCCGAGAACCTAGGCGAGCGCTGTCTTCATATCGGCAATGGCACCCGCCCAGTCGCCATAGGCCGGCTGGCGGAACAGCCGCATGGTCGGATACCAAGGGCTGTCGCCGCGATCCTCGAGCCAGCGCCACTCGCTGGCGAAAGGCAACACCAGCCAGACCGGACGGCCGAGCGCACCGGCGAGATGCGCCACCGCGGTGTCGGGCGTTATCACCAGGTCCATGCATTCGATGGCGGCGGCGGTATCGGCGAAATCCTCGAACCCGGCGCCAAGCGCGGCGACGCGCCCGCTCAGGCCGACGGCGGCGAGGTCGGCGGCCTCGTCGTCCTTCTGTAACGAGAACCAATCGATGCCGTCGCGCGCTAACAGCGGCAGGAACGCTTCCAGGCCGGGCGAGCGCCAGTCGTCGCGCGGATGGCTGGCGCTGCCCTTCCACACCAGTCCGACGCGGCGCCCACGACCGGCGCCGAGCCGGTCCCGCCACTTCGCACGGACGTCGGCCGGTGGCGCCAAATAGGGCACGTCGGCCGGGATGTTCGAGAGATCGGCGGCGAATACGCCGGGCAGGCTCATCATCGGGATTTGAAAATCGTGCGCTGGCAATTCGTCGCCGAAACCCGTCACCGCGGCGACGCCCGCTGTTCGTGCCAGCAAGCGCGCCAACAGCGCCGGACACTCGACCGCCACCCGCGCGCCGCGCTCGGCCACCAGAGGCAGGTAGCGGGCGAATTGCAGGCTGTCGCCGAAGCCTTGTTCGGCATGCACGAGGACGGTCTCGCCCGCGAGCCACTCACCGGTCCAGCGCGGCTTCTCCCAATCGCGACGAAAGCCGGCGAAATGCGCCGTCCGCCAGCGCCATTCGAATTCGCGCCAGCCTTGCTCGAAATCGCCCTGCTTGAGCAATGCCTGGGCGCGGTTACGCCGGATTTCCGGGTTGTCGGGATCTGCGGCGAGCGCGCGGTCGTAGCAATCGATGGCGGCAGCCGTGTCGCCCATCTCCTGGCGGACCACGCCGAGGTTGCCGTGCACTTCCGGCAAGTCGCATCCTTTCGCCAGCGCCGCCTCGAAACACAGCGCTGCGTCCGCGACCCGGTAGCGCAGGCGAAACACGTTGCCAAGGTTGATCAATGCCTCGATGCGCCCCGGATCGAGTTCGAGGACCCCGCGATACAACGTCTCGGCGGCATCTAGATCGCCCGCCTCTTGCGCCAAGTATCCGACCTCGAACCGCGCCAGCGCCAGATTACGGCGCGCCGGGTCGAAATCCGGTGCCAGCGTCAGCGCCCGTTCGGCCGCCGGCAGCGCTTCGGGCGCGCGCTGGAGCCGCAGCAATGCACCGGCGAGGTCGCTGAGTGTCTCGGCGTTGTCAGGCTCAATCGCCAGCGCCCGTTCGGCGGCGGCGGCGGCCTCGGTATGACGCGCCAGCGCGGCCAGGACGCGGCTGCGGTTGGCATGGTACATGGCGATACCGGCGTCCGAGGCGACGGCCGCGTCGATGTCCGCGAGCGCACCGACGTGATCGCCCTGTTGGTGGCGGATCAAACCGAGCAAATGGCGGGCGTCGGCGTTGGCGGGGGCGGCCAGGAGGATGCGACGGTAGATTTCCCCGGCCTCGTCCAATCGGCCCTCGCGATGGAGCGCCACACCGGCGGTCAGTTGTTCGGTAACCTCGGCCATCAATCCTGGACGCGGATGGTGATCTCGACCCGGCGATTCTTGGCGCAGCCCTCGTCCGTTCCGTTGTCGGAGAGCGGCCGGCTGTCGCCGAATCCCTGGACGGTGATGCGCGACGACGGCACGCTGCCGTCGGCGACCAGGAGGTGCACGACCGAAGTCGCGCGCGCCACCGACAACTCCCAGTTCAAGCGATAGGCACCGACCGAGATTGGCACGTTGTCGGTATGGCCCGACACCACGATGGCGCCCGGCGTCGCCGCCAGCAGCGGCACCAGCAGCTTCAGCGTGCGCGTGAAGATGTCGGTAATTTCGCTCGAACCCGACGGAAACGCAATTTCGTTCGGGAACCGGATCAGTACCGTGCCGTCCTTGCATTCGATATCGATGCGCGCACCCTGCATGGTCTGATTGACGGCGACCCGCAGGTCCTTGGCGAGGCCCGCCGCACGAGCGTCGCGCACCTGCTTATAGGTGTCCTCGATGAGTTCCTGGCCGGCCTTGTCGAGTTCGAGTTTTACCACCGGCGCCTGGGTATCCGGCTTGGCCGGAGCGTCCGACTTGGGTACGGCCGGCCCGTTCGAGTTCGGCACGCCCGGCACATCCTTCCGTTCGGCGGGCGGGATCAGCATGGTCGTCGTCTTGTCGCGGGTGGCGAGCCCGCCGACCTCGACCATGCCGCGCAGTTGGTCGACGAGACTGAAGCCGAAGGCGTTGCGGATCGACCCCGCCAGCGCCTTGTACTTCTCGACGTTCATGGTCGAATAGGTGTACAGCAACACGAAGAACGTCAGCAGCAGCGACATCATGTCGCCGAAGGTGACCATCCATGGCGGCGCGCCGCCGCCCTTGGCCTTCTTCGGCAGATTCTTCGCCATGGCTTATGCCGCTTCCTGCTTGGCCCGCGCCGCCGGCAGGAACGCGGCGAGCGTCTCCGAGATCACCTGCGGCCCCTGGCGCTGGCGGATCAGCATCTGGTTGATTTCCTGATCCAGGATGTGGCGCACGTTCTCGAAGCTGTGGCCATCGACGACGAGCCGGATGCCGAGGCTGAGCAGCGAGTTGTCGACCTTGAAATCCTGCCGCACCAGGACGCCGCTCTTGCGCGCAGCCGCCGCCATCTCGAGCACTTCGTTGTAAATCTTGTTGGGGTCGCTCGCGACCTCGCGGAACGCCGTCCGCAAGCCGAGCGCAAAAGCGGAGATCATGTCGGCCAGGCAAAATATGATCAGCGTCGCGGCGAGCGTGCCGCCCAACACGATCAGAATCCCCGGCAGGTTGATGAACAGCCCGACGTCACCGCCCGTCGCGATGGCGGCACCGATGACGGCGACACCGAAAACCAACCCGATCAGCGTTGCGATGTCCATGGCGCCAACCGTCCCGGTGTAATATCCCAATGTTTCTAGAACCTTAGGCGCCAACGTCCGGCCCCGCAAGCGCCTCAAGCTGTCACGCCGGTTTTCAGCCGGCATTGATTGGGATCAATTTCTTTCCGGACGCGCGCCGCCGCCTGTTTGATCTTGAGCGCGCGCCCGCCATCCGCCAACATGACACCGAAGAAATCGGGGAGGTTTCCATGCAGGCCAGTGACGTCAAAACCGCCGAAGACGCCCGCAAATTGGTCACCAAGCGCGGCCTCGACCACGTCAAGGTCGGCGTCTTCGATATCGACGGAATCCTGCGCGGCAAGTACATGAGCCGCGACAAGTTCTTCTCCGCGCTCGACGGCGGCTTCGGCTTCTGCGACGTGGTGCTCGGTTGGGACTCCTACGACCAACTCTACGACAACGTCTCGATTACCGGCTGGCACACCGGCTATCCGGACGCGCCGGTGCGCATCCTGCCCGAGAGCTGCCGCGAGATTCCGTGGGAGGAAGGCATGGTGTTCTTCCTCGGCGAATTCGCCGGCGAGCACGAGACCGTGTGCCCGCGCGCGGCGCTCCGGCGCGTGCTCGACAAGGCCGCCAAGATGGGCTTCGACGTCAAGGCCGGATTCGAGTACGAGTTCTTCGTGTTCGACGAAACGCCGAAAAGCGTGCGCGAGAAGAACTACCGCAACTTGACACCGATGCAGCCTGGTTTCTTCGGCTATTCGGTCATCCGCAACACGGTCGAGAGTGATTTCTACCGGGCGCTGCTGGACAGCTGCCAGCGCATGGACATACCGATCGAGGGCCTGCACGAGGAAACCGGCCCAGGCGTGCTCGAAGCCGCAATCACGGTCGATAGCGGCCTCGCCGCCGCCGACAAGGCCGCGCTGTTCAAAACCTTCACCAAGATCATGGCGCAGAAGCACGGCCGCATGGCGACCTTCATGGCCAAGTGGTCGGCCGATTGGCCGGGCCAGAGCGGTCACATCCACATGTCGCTGACCGGCAAGAACGGCGCCGGCGTGTTCCACGACGCCAAGGGCGAATACGGCATGTCCACGGCCATGCGCCACTTCGTCGGCGGCCAGCAGAAACTGTTACCTGAAATGCTCTGCACGGTCGCCGCGACGGTCAATTCCTACACCCGGCTGATCCCCGGCTTCTGGGCGCCGACCGATGCCTCCTGGGGCGTCGACAACCGCACCTGTGCGCTTCGGGTGATCTCCGGCACGGCCAAGTCGCAGCGCGTCGAGTACCGCATCGCCGCCGCCGATGCCAATCCCTACATCTCGCTCGCCGCCGCCGTCGGCGCCGGACTCTGGGGCATCGAAAACGAGATCGAGCCCGACCAGCCGGTGCAGGGCAACGCCTACGACAAGACCTTCCCCAAGCGCCTGCAACTGCCGCGCACGCTCTACGAGGCGGCGGGCCGGCTCAAGGCATCCAAGCCGGCGCGCGAGATTCTCGGCGACGCCTTCGTCGAGCACTTCGCGGCCAGCCGCGAGTGGGAGGAACGGGAATTCCGCAAACACATCACCGATTGGGAAATGGAACGCTACTTCGAGATCATTTGAGCGTCACCGCCCGCCGAATTTTTTTGGAGCAACACCGATGACCTTCGAAACCTGGTCGGCTTTCGCCGCGCTTTGGTTCGCTTTCGTCGCCTTCCCCGGTCCCAACAGCGTCTACGTCATGGCCGTCGGCAGCCGGCGCGGCATCAGCGCCACCTTTGCCGTCGCCTGCGGCTTCGCGCTCGCCGTCACCGTCTACGTGTTGCTGGTCGGCCTCGGCCTGTTGGCCTTCCTCGCCGCGTCTGCAACGGCGTTCGAGGTGCTGCGCTGGTTCGGCGTCGTCTACCTCTTCTACCTCGCCTGGAAGACCTGGAAGGCGCCGACCGATCCCGGTTCAGGCCGACCGCTGACGCTGCCCGAAGCGACCGGCGTATTCTCCAAGGCGGCCCTGATCTCGCTCACCAACCCGAAGTCGGCGCTTTCCTACGTGCTGGTCTATCCGCCGTTCCTGAGCGCCGCCGACGATCCGCACACAGCGATCGTCGCCATGGGCGCGACCTCGGTCGTGCTCTGCCTCGCCATCTACACCGGCTACGGTTTCGCCGCCGGGCACTTCGGGCGCTTCATCCGCACCCGGCGCCAGGCGCTGATCCGCAACCGATTGTTCGCCGCCGTGTTCGCCGCCGGTGGTATCGCACTTGCCGTTTCCGAACGGCGCTGAAGGGAACCTCAATGACTCCGACCGCCAACTGGAACTACCCGACCACCGTCAAATTCGGCGTCGGCCGCATCAGCGAACTCGCCGACCACTGCCGCACCGCCGGCATCTTGCGCCCGCTCCTAGTCACCGATCCGGGCCTCGCCGGCCTGGCGATGATCGCCGACGCCGTCGCTGCCAACAAAGCGGCCGGTATTGCGACCGCGGTATTCTCCGACATCCAGCCCAACCCGGTCGCCGCCAACGTCGAGGCCGGCATCAAGGCGTTCAAGGCCGGCGGCCATGACGGCGTCATCGCATGGGGCGGCGGTAGCGCCATGGACGCGGCCAAGGCGATCGCCTTCATGGCCGGCCAGACCCGGCCGATCTGGGACTTCGAGGACGTCGGCGACAACT
>JAYNJY010000111.1:0-9521 GCA_038110665.1 Rhodospirillaceae bacterium
GAGTTCGGCGCCGAGGTGATCAAGATCGAGAACCCCAAGGGCGGCGACCCGTGGCGCCGCTTCGGCACGGCGACGGCCGCACCCGACCGCTCGCTCTGCTGGCTTTCGGAGGCGCGCAACAAACGCTCGGTGACGCTCGATTTCAAGGCGCCGGAAGGCCAGGAGTTGTTCAAGCGCCTGGTCGCCGACGCCGACGTGGTGTGCGAGAACTTCCGCCCCGGCACGCTCGAGAATTGGAGCCTCGGCTGGGACGTGCTCTCCGCCGTCAACCCGGGCCTGGTGCTGCTCCGGGTCTCCGGCTACGGCCAGGACGGCCCCTACCGGGACCGCCCTGGCTTCGCCCGCATCGGCCACGCGGTCGGCGGCCTGACCTACCTTTCCGGCCTGCCAGGCGAGTTGCCGGTGACGCCGGGCTCGACCTCCTTGGCGGACTACATCACCGGCATGTACGGCGCCATCGGCGTCCTGATGGCGCTCCGCCACCGCGATGCCACCGGCGGGCCGCGCAAGGGGCGGGGCCAGATCGTCGACATGGCGCTCTACGCCTCGGTGTTTCGGGTCCTGGACGAAATGGTGCCGCGCTACGCCATCACCGGCCACGTGCGCGAGCCCGAGGGCACCGGCACCATCAACGCCTGCCCGCACGGCCATTTTCCCTGCGCCGACGGCAAGAACCTGGCCATCGCCTGCACCACCGACAAGATGTTCGAGCGCCTCTGCGAGGCGATGCGGCGGCCTGACCTGCTGGCCCAATACGGCGAGCAGAAGCCGCGGCTCGCGGCGCGTGACCATGTCATCGCCGAAGTCACGGCCTGGACCAGGTCGCTGCCGCGCGCCCAAGTGCTCGAACGCTGCATCGAGTGCGACGTACCGGCCGGGCCGATCAACTCGGTCACCGACATCTTCCAGGACCCCCACTTCGAGGCGCGCGGCGACATGGTCCGGGTGCAGGTGCCAGGCGTCGGCGAAGTCGTCGTGCCGGCGGTCTACCCCAGGCTATCCGAAACGCCCGGAACCATCGAAAGCCTCGGCCCCGAACTCGGCGAGGCCAACCGGGAGATCTACGGCGAGCGCCTAGGGCTCACCACAGACGAACTCGACGCACTCAAGAAAAAAGGTGTGATCTGATGAGCACGATCCCCTTCGTCCGCGAGATCGATTTCGAATACGGCCGGGTCGACCAGGTCTCGCCGATGATCCGCCGCGTCATCGCCGAGAACCCGACGCCGTTCACCTTCCACGGCACCGGCACCTATATCGTCGGCCGCGGCGAGGTCGCGGTGATCGATCCGGGTCCGGCGATCGGCACGCACCTGGCGGCACTGATGAAGGCGGTCGAGGGCGAGCGCGTCACCCATATCCTGATTACTCACACCCATATGGACCATTCGCCGGCGGCGGAAGCGTTCAAGCGCGCCACCGGAGCGCCGACCTACGGCTTCGGCCCGCACGTGCCCGGCCGTTGCTGGGTCGGCGTCGACGGATTGTTGAGTAAGGGCGGCGACTACGATTTCCGTCCCGACAACGCGTTTGCCGACGGCGTCGTGATTTAAGGTGGGGGCTGGACGCTCGAGGCGGTGCACACGCCGGGCCACATCCACAACCACCTCTGCTTCGCCTTCAAGGAAGAGAACGCGCTGTTTTCCGGCGACCACGTCATGGGCTGGTCGACTACCGTGGTGTCGCCGCCGGACGGCGACATGAGCGACTACATGGCCTCGCTCGACAAGCTGCTCGCACGGACCGAGGCGACCTACTGGCCGACGCACGGCCCCGCCATCACCGATCCCGAACGCCACGTGCATGCCCTGAAGGCGCACCGCGAGGGCCGCGAACACGCGATCCTGGAAGTGCTCGCCACCGGCGTCGAGGACATTGCCCACATCGTCCGGCTCAACTACGCCAAGGTGCCGGAGCATCTGCATCCGGCCGCCGCGCGCACGACGCTCTCGCATCTCGTGCGGATGATCGAGATGGGCCGTGTCCGTTGCGACGGCCCGCCAAACCTCGACGCCCGCTTCCGCCCGGCCTGAAACCATGTACAATCGCCAAAACCTGATCGCCTGAACCGATGACCGAGACCGAACCGCCCACCCAGCATCCGACCGAAGCGGAAAGCACGACACCGCTGCTGGCGGCGACCATCGTGCTGGTGCGCGACGGCGCCGAAGGGCTCGAGGTCTTGGTGCTGCAGAAGGCGGCGGGCAAGCATTTCGCCGGCGGCGCGCTGGTCTTCCCGGGCGGCAAGTCGGACGATGCCGACGCGGCCTATGCCCGCGACTTCGGCGAGGCCGACGACGCCCACGCGACGCTCAAGGTCACCGCCGTGCGCGAAATGTTCGAGGAGACCGGCATCCTGCTGGCGCGCCGACCGAGTTCGGAAAACCTGCTCGGCGCCGCCGAGGTCGCGGCACTCGCCGAGGCCGATCCCGGCCGTCCGGTGCTCGACCTCGCGCGCGCCGCCGGGCTCGAACTCGCCACCGACACGCTCGAGCTCTTCGCGCACTGGATCACGCCGCCGTCGCGCTCGAAGCGCTTCGACACGCATTTCTTCGTCGCCCCGGCGCCCGAGGGCCAGTTCGACGTCACCGTCGACGGTTACGAGATCGTGGCTTCCGCCTGGCGCCGACCGCAGGCGATCCTCGACGAGGTCCATGCCGGGCGCTTGAAGCTGGTGCTGCCGACGATGATGAACCTGATCAAACTGGCGCAATGGGAGACCGTCCCGGCGCTGCTCGCCCATACCCGCCTGGAGGAGGTCTTTTGCGTGCGGCCGGAGCGGGTCGAGACGCCCGACGGCCAGGAGATCGTCATCCCGGAAGAGGCCGGCTACGGCGTCACTACGATCCCGAGCCGGTTTCTGCGTTCAGCTTGAACGGCAGCGGTGTGTCGCCCGAATAGTAGATCGTGTCGCCGTTGGTGCGGTGCGCGCGCCAGGCATCCAACTGGTTGCGGCGCCGCTCAGTGAAATTGTCGGCGCGTTCCTCGGCGCTGACCCGGGTCAGTTCCTTGCGCCGGCGCTGCGCCAGTTCGGCCCGGCGCATGTTGGCGAGGTGCACCAGTGAAATTCCCGAGACCTGGTTTTCGCGCCAGCTCTCCAACTGCTCGCGGCGGAGATGCGCCTGCTTGGCTTCCTGTTCGGCCAGCTGTTCGGCCTCGGTCTTTTCCTCCTGGCGCTCCTGGAAGGCGGCGTTGAGCCGCTGCATCATGCCGTAATTGATCGCCGATGCTCGCGCGCGGTCGGCCTCGTCCTTCGTTTCGTCCTTTTTCTTCGGTTCCGGTTTCTTCGGCGCCGGCCGCGCCATGGCGACCATGTGCGGTTTCCTGGCCTCGTCCCAGAGCTTGAGCACCTTGGCGCGGTAGCGCGCCGCCTGTGCTGGCGTCGTCGAGTGGTAGTGCGCCGCCGCCTCGCGCCAATCACGCGTCTTGGCGTGCATGGATTTCAGGTACTTGGCGCCGTATTCGGCGTTGGCGGCCGGGTCGAAGGCCTGGGCCAAGTTGGCGAAGGCACCCGGGTGGTACATCAGGTTGACCTGCATGCAGCCGACGTCAAGGTTGCGCACGCCCTCGGTGATCAGGATTTCGGCCTCGGCCATGGCCTCGGCCTTGCTGTCGAAGAACATGCCCTTGCCGTTGGCGGTGACGGTCCAGGGCCAGGCAATATTTGCCTGCTCCGTCGGGTGCCAACGGCCCGATTCCGCCTTCGAGATGGCGCCGAGCAGGTGCTTCGGGATGCCCGCCCGGGCTTCCGCCGCCTGCACCGCCGCTTCGCAGGATTTCCATTGATTATCAGCAGCTTGCTTCGCGACCGGCATGGCCTCGGCGGCGCCGGAAAGGGCGATTAGGCTGGCGAAAATGAAGAAGGCTTGGCGTTTGGTCATGTCGTCCACCGTGTTTTCCCGATGGACGCGTTGCAAACCCGATGCCAGCCGGGCGGCCCGGGTTATGGAAGCGTGCTGTCGCCGGCGCCGAGCGGCATTTCCATGATCACCTGGTCGAGCCAGCGGCCGTGCTTGAAGCCGCAGCTCGGGATGATGCCGACGTGGTTGAAGCCGGCCCTGGCATGCAGCCCGATCGAGGGCGCGTTGCCAGAATCGCCGATGATCGCGACCATGCGGCGGAAGCCTTGCGCCGCGCAACGCGCGATCAGCGCCGCCAGCAATGCCTTGCCGATGCCGTGGCCGACGCGGTCCTTAGCGACGTAGACCGAATTCTCGACCGTGTGCCGGTATGCCGGCCTGGGCCGGTACTTGGACGCATAGGCGTAGCCGACCACTTCCGTATCCAGCGTCGCCACCAGGTAGGGGAAGCCGTCGCCGACGATGGTGTCGCGGCGCTTGGTGATCTCGGCTACGTCCGGCGGCGTCTCCTCCCAGCTCGCCAGGCCGTGCAGCACGTGGTGCGCATAGATGTCCTGGATCGCGGCGACGTCGGCGGCGACGCTGTCGCGGATTTCGAGCGTCGATTTTGCGGTCATGGTGGCGTCCTATTCCGCCGCGTCGGCGATGTCGCCGGCGGCCTCAAGTTGCGCATAAACGACCTGGACGAGGGCGTCGATCAGCCGGTTCATGTCGCGGATCACGGCGCCGAGGTCGGGCATGCGCTGGATCGTGGTCTCGTCCATGTAGAGCGCGCGGTTGATCTCGATCTGCAGCGCGTGGACGTGCTCGGCCGGGCGGCCGTAGTAGCGCGTGATGTAGCCGCCGGCATAGGGGCGGTTGCGTTTGACCCGGTAGCCGAGCCGCGTCAGCGTGTCCTCGGCCGTATCCGTGATGGCGGCGGCGCAGGCGGCGCCGTGGCAGTCGCCGAGCACCACGTCAACGTTGTGGAGCGCGCGTGCGCCCACACTGTTGCCCTTGGCGCCGGCGGCGCCCGTCGACGGCATCGAATGGCAGTCGACCAAGAGCGCGCCGCCGAAGCGTTCGCGCGTGGCGCGCAGCAAATGCTCGAGGGTACGGTGATAGGGCAGGTGGTGGCGTTCGATGCGTGCCTTGGCGTCCTCGAAGGCGAGCGGTCCGGGGTGGATGACGGCGCCGTCGGCAACGACGCGCGGCACCGTGCCAAGCCCGGCGGTGATGCGGACAGAGCGCGTGCGCACGTAGTCCGGCAGGTTGTCCTCGAACATCTCGGGGTCGAGCTCGAAGGGCTCGCGGTTGGCGTCCACATAGGCGCGCGGAAAGAGCGCGCGCAGCAGGGGTGCCCCGAAATCGGGCGCGCCGGCGAAGATCTCGTCGACGAAGGCGTCCTCCGAGCGGCGCAACTGGGCCAAGTCGAGCGGCGATGCGGCGACGAAATCGCCCGGATAGTCGCGGCCCGAATGCGGCGACGAGAACACCAGCGGCACGGTCTGGCGCCTGGGCGCGCGCAAATCCCAGCTCGGTCGCTGCGACGGCGGTAGGATTCTGGGGCCTTTCTCGGAGCCGGGGCGGCGGTCGGTCATCGGCGGGCGCCTTCGTTCTTGCAGTTCAGTCAACGGCCTGGTCGCGGCGGCCCCGGCGCGCGCATCCGCGGCACATGGCGGATGGCAGCATCAGGCCCAGAGATTGTCAATGCTGGGGGCCGGGTAGGGGCGGAAAACGGGCCGGGCGGGGCGCGAATTCGCCGTCAATCGAGACTTGTCAAGGCGCGGGCGAGAAAGTACAAAGCTCGCCCAGACCGTGGTAACATGGTCCGTTCGGGCGTGTAGCTCAGCGGGAGAGCACTACGTTGACATCGTAGGGGTCACAGGTTCAATCCCTGTCACGCCCACCATCGAAACCCCAGGCCAAAAGCCTGGGGTTTTGTTTTTGGGGCGTGATGAAAACCAAATTTCAGCGAGCCGTCTAGCGGCTCGCGGGCACGCCCGCCATGAGAACCCTGGCCTTACTCGCCGTGGTTTTGCATTGGGCGGGCGAACTTACCCGTTGATCGCCTTGTTGCGGAGCCACTGGCAGAGCGTCAGCGCGGCTTCGCGCTCGGCCGGGTCCTCGGCGGTCTGCATCTGGCCGAGCTTGCGGCCCAGGTCCTCGACGATGGCGCGGTAGTGGCCGGCCATCTGGCTTTCGATCGAAAGCTGGGTGGTGAGCCGCCGCACCTCCGCCTGCAAGTCGTGGATCGACTGCACGCCTTCGTCGCGCGGCAGCTTCGAGGCGTCGTTCCTGAGGAACTTGACGCGGTCGTGAATCTCCTGGTCGGCGAGCTTGAGGTCGGGCGCGATGCAGCGCACGCCTTCCAGGTCGACCTCGCCTTCGAAGGTCTCGATGTCGGCGGCGGCGAGGCGCTTCCTGAGCTCGGCGCGGGTCACGCCCATCAGCTTGGCGGCCTTGGAGACGGTGATGCGTTCGACCATGATTCCTCCCACGGGCTGAAGTCTACGCGGTAAAAACCCGAATGTGGAGAGGGGCTTTCCCTGAACTTGCAGGCCGCGCCCGGCTCGGGCAAGGTTTGCGGCCCGACGACGCCCGCAACCGGAGATTTGCCGCCATGCCCGACACCGAAGCGCCGCTGAGCGTCCTCGACGTCCTCGCCCGCCGCGCCAGCGTGCGTGATTATCTCACCGACGACGTCCCCGAAGCCCTGCTCGAGCAAATCCTCGCCGCCGCGCGCCGCGCTCCGACTTCGTCGAACTTGCAGGCCTACAGCTTCGTGGTGGTGCGCGACCAGGCCGCGCGGGAAAAGCTGGCGGTATTGGCAGGCAACCAGAAGCACATCTCGACGGCGCCGGTGTTCGTCGCCGTTTGCGCCGATCTCAGGCGCCTGGGGCGGGTCGCCGAACACGCCGGCGGCAGCCTCGCCAAGGACCATCTCGAGATCACCCTGGTCGCCTGCATCGACGCGGCGCTGGTCGGCATGTGCGCGTCGCTGGCGGCCGATTCGCTCTGTTTGGGAACGGTGATGATTGGTGGCATGCGGAACGACCCGGATGGCGTTGCGGCGGTGCTCGGACTGCCCGCCGGCGTCTTCGTCGCCTTCGGGCTCTGCGTCGGCTGGCCGAAATCGCGTCCCGAGCCGAAGCCGCGCCTGCCGGCCGGGCTCGTCGTTCACCGCGAGCGCTATGCCGATGGCGATCTTGACGCCGGCCTGGCCGATTACGAAAACGTCATGGCGGCGCACCACCGCGCCGTCGGGCGCGACCCAGACCAGCCCTGGGCCGAGCGTGTCGCCAAGCAGTTCGCCAAGCCGAACCGCGAGCGCCTGAAGCAGATCCTCGAGGGCCGCGGCTTCGGCTTCAAGTAACGGGGCTTCGGGCGAGCCGGCTTCCGGCGCCTCTCATTTGAGCGGCGAGAACGAGGTCGGCGCCAGGATCTTGTTTTCCTGCGCAAGCAGCATGCCGGCCGATTTCTTCTTATACGCGGTCCAGGCCGGATCGGCGTCGCGCGCTTGGCGCTTCTGCTCCATCTCGGCGAGGCTCGCGTAGGCCCAGAGGTGGACGACCTGGTTCAACGGGCCGATGGCGGTCTCGAAGTAGCCGATCGGCGGCCCCAAGTGCTTCAGTTGCACCGGCATTCCCTCGGTCTCGAACAGCTTGATGTATTCCTTCGATTTGCCGTGCTGGATGGTGTAGGTGCGGTGGTCGATGATCATGGTGGGGTTCCTTTCGTTGACGGGGTCAGGTCTGCATCAGGCACTGGAAAATTCCTCTGGCGGTGATGTAGAGGCCGAGGCCCATGAGCACGCCGAAGAAGACCTTGCGGAAGAGTTCCTCGGCCAGGCGCTCGCGCAGCCGGCGGCCGAGTTCCATGCCGGCGAGCGCCGGCAGCACGGCGCCGGCCGAGACCATGGCCAGTTCCGGCGGCAGCGCGCCGCGCCCGCCGAGCGAGACCGATAGCGCCACGGTCGCCACCGTGAACCAGATGCCCATGGCCTGGATCAGTTGCGCGCGCGCCATGCCGAGTGCTTGCATGTAGAGCACGGCCGGCACCGCGAGCGATCCGGTCAGGCCGCCGATCAACCCGGTGGCGGCGCCGGCGAGCGGCGACAGCAGCGGTTCCAGGCGGCCGGACGGCCTGATCTGCGGCGTCGCCAGGCTGAAGCCGGAATAGCCGATCAGGATGATGCCGAGCGCCACGGTCAGCATCGCCGTATCGACCTTGACCATGACGCCGACGGCGAACCAGATGGCGAGCACGCCGGCCAGGAACAGGGTCCAGAGCCGGCGCAGCGTGGTGCCGAGATGGCGCCCGACCAGCGCCTGCCAGACGTTGGTGACGAACAGCGGCACCAGCAGGATGACGATGGCCTGCTTGAGGTCGATGGCGAGCAGCATCAGGCCCAAGGCCGTCGCCGGCATGCCGAGCCCGGTCAGACCCTTGACCAGGCCGGCGGCGATGAAGACGAAGGCGACGAAGACGAGAATCTCGACCGGCGGCATTTGTCAGCGCGGTCCAGTCATGGGATCAACCGCCCTGGTTCTGGATCTTGGCCCAACTGTCACGCAAGCCCAGCGCCCGGTTGAACACTGGTTTCTCCGCCGTGCCGTCGGGATCGGCGGCGAAGTAGCCCATGCGCTCAAACTGCACGGTGCGGCCGGACTCGAACGCGGCCAATGACGGCTCCAGCTTGCAGCCCTGCAGCACTTCGAGCGAGTCCGGGTTGATGTCGTTGATGACGTCGTTCTCGGCGCCCGGGTCGGGCCGGGTGAAGAGATGGTCATAGAGCCGGACCTCGGCGTCGACGGCGGTGGCCGCCGCGACCCAGTGCAGCGTCGCCTTGACCTTGCGCCCGTCCGACGCGTTGCCGCCGCGGGTCTCGGGGTCATAGGTGCAGCGCAGTTCGACGACGTTTCCGGCCGCGTCCTTGACTGCTTCCCTGCAGGTAATGAAATAGCCGTAGCGCAGCCGCGCTTCGCGGCCGGGCGCCAGGCGGAAGAACTTCTTCGGCGGGTCTTCCATGAAGTCATCGTGTTCGATGTAAAGCTCGCGCGAAAACAGCACCTGGCGATGGCCGGCGGCGGCGTCTTCAGGGTTGTTGACGGCCTCCAGCATCTCGGTCTCGCCTTCGGGATAATTCTCGATCACCACCTTGAGCGGCTTGAGCACGGCCATGCGGCGCTCGGCGTGGGTGTTCAAGTGCTCGCGCACGCAGTGCTCCAACAGCGCCATCTCGATCACCGCGTCCGACTTGGTGACGCCGATGCGCTTGGCGAAGTCGCGGATGGCGGCGGCCGGGATGCCGCGCCGGCGCAACCCCGAGATCGTCGGCATGCGCGGATCGTCCCAGCCGCTGACGTGGCCTTCCTTGACGAACTGGATCAGCCGGCGCTTCGAGAGCACGGTGTGGGTCAGGTTCAGGCGAGAGAACTCGTACTGGCGCGGGCGCGACGGCGTCGGCAGGTTCTCGACCAACCAGTCGTAGAGCGGCCGGTGGTCCTCGAACTCGAGCGTGCAGATGGAATGCGTGACGCCCTCGATGGCGTCCGACTGGCCGTGCGCGAAATCGTAGGTCGGGTAGATGTGCCAGGCGTCGCCGGTGCGCGGATGCGGGGCGTGCATGATGCGGTAGAGCACCGGGTCGCGCAGATTGATGTTGCCGCTGGCCATGTC
>JAYNJY010000112.1:0-9496 GCA_038110665.1 Rhodospirillaceae bacterium
GCCTGGCCCACTCGGCATCGACGACGCGGCCCTCGAGCAGCAGTTCGAGCACCGCGGCACGGCCGGCAACCTGCAGCACGGGTGCCAGTTCCGGATAGGCGAACGGGTGGCCGATGCGATTGATCGGCACGCCGAAGCGCGCCGACGTATTGCAGATGCGGATGTCGCAGCAGCACGCGATCTCGAGCCCGCCGCCGGTACACGCACCCTGGATCATGGCGATGGTCGGGTGCGGGCAATGGATCAGTTCATGCAGCGCGCGCGCCGTGTCGTCGCCGTAGGCGGCGGCCTGCTCGGCGGTGGCGCGTTCGGTCGGGAACTGGGCGATGTCGGCACCGGCGGCATAGGCCTTGTCACCGGCGCCCTTGACGATCACGCAGCGCAGATCGAGGTTGGCGGAAATTTCCGGCATGCGCTCGGCGAGCACCGCCCAGGCGGCGCGCGAAAGCGCGTTGCGGCGCTCCGGATTATTGAGAATGACGGTGGCGACGGCGCCGTCGATCTCGACCAGGATGGGATCGGACATCTTCTATTTCCTCAGCCGTTGATCAACCGCGCCGGAGCGCCCTTCAGCCACCCGGCGATGTTCTCCACCGCCTGGCCGTAGACCTTCTCGTAAAGCTCGGCGATAACGTAGCCGGTATGGCCGGTGAGCACGGTGTTGTCGAGCTTGCGGAACGGATGGTCCTTGGGCAACGGCTCGATGTCGAAAACGTCGAGGCCGGCACCGGCGATGCGCTTGTTCTGCAACACGTCGAGCAGCGCCGCCTCGTCGGCGATGGGGCCGCGCGAAGTATTGATGAAGTAGGCACTCGGCTTCATCAGCGCGAGTTCAGCCTTGCCAACTAGGCCCTTGGTGCGTTCGCTCAATACCAGATGCACGGAAATGATGTCCGAGCGGCGGAACAGCTCTTCCTTGGTGACGCGGGTGACGCCGCCGACTTCGGCGCAGCGCTCGTCGGTCAGGTTCTCACTCCAGGCAACGACCTTCATGTTGAAGGCCTGGCCAACCTTGGCGAGCTGGGCGCCGAGCTTGCCGAGCCCGAGCACGCCCAAGGTCTTGCCGTTGAGGCCGACGCCGGTGCCCTTCTGCCAGCCGCCCGACTTCATGGTGCGGTCCTCCAAGGGGATCTGCTTGGTAAGCGCCAGGATCAACGCCCATGCGTGCTCGAACGCCGGATATGGCAGCATGTCGGTGCCGCAGACGTCGACGCCGCGCTCGCGTGCCGCCTTCATGTCGATGGCGAGGTTGCGCATGCCGGTGGTGACCAGAAGTTTCAGGTTCGGCAACCTGCCCAGCAGCGTGGCCGGAAAGGGCGTGCGTTCACGCATGGCGACGAGCACCTCGAAAGGCAGCAGCGCCTTGGCGACGGTATCCTCGTCGAAGCCCAGGTGTTCGGTGAAAACCTGTATTTCGGCGCCGTCGAGGCTGGCCCAGTCGGCAGCCTTGACCGCGCCCGCGCAGTAGTCGTCGAGAATGGCGATGCGAGTCATAGCCCTGCTCCCGGGGAAACCTCAGATCAGACCTTTTTCTTGTGGCCGGCGGCTGTATGATGGTCCCGCCGCCGACGGCATTGGGAGGAATTTTGACATGACGTGGCTTGAAGGCAATACCCGAAACCCGAAGCCGGCGGGCGACCGGCTGCGCGACTTGTTGGCGCGGCCAGAAATCCTGCGCGCACCCGGCGCGCATAACGCCATGGCCGGGCTTCTGGCCAAGGACGCCGGTTTCGAGGCGCTCTACATCTCGGGCGGCGGCGTCACGACGACGCTCGGGCTGCCCGATCTTGGCATCATGAGCCTGGAAGAACTCTGCTTCATCATCAAACAGGTTTCGCGCGCCACCGACCTGCCGTTGATCGTCGACGGCGACGTCGGCTACGGCGGCTCGCTCAATGCCATGCGCACGGTGCAGGAGCTCGAAATGGCTGGCGCCGCGGCCGTCCACATCGAGGACCAGTTGTTGCCGAAGAAGTGCGGGCATCTCAACGACAAGCGCCTGGTCTCGACCGACGAGGCGGCGACCAAGATCGCCGCCGCCAGGCGTGCCGCGACGCACCTCGTCATCATCGCGCGCACCGACGCCGCCGGCGTCGAGGGTGTCGACGCCGCCATCGCCCGGGCCAAGGCCTACCGCGAGGCCGGCGCCGAGATTTCCTTCGCCGACGGCCTGAAAACGGCCGAGGAATTCCGCCGCTTCTCCGCCGAAGTCGGCGGGCCGTGCCTCGCCAACATGACCGAGTTCGGCAAGACGCCGCACTTTTCCGCCAAGGAATTCCAGGACTTCGGCTACGACATCGTCATCTGGCCGGCGACGTCGATGCGCGTGGCCGGCTATGCGCTCCGCGACCTCTACGCCCACATCAGGGCCAAGGACGGCACCAAGGGCTTCGAGGATCGCATGCTGACCCGCGCCGAGAGCTACAAGCTGATCGGCTATCACGATGTCGAGGCCTTGGACGGTTCGGTCGCCAGGTCGCTGGTGCCTGAGGCGACCGGCGACGATCCGGCGGCACGCCTGGCCGGCGAGGACTGAGCCTAGCGGCCGACCTCGCCGGGCACCGGGGCGTTCTCGATTTCGAAGAACTTCTCGATCTTCTGCTCGATGAAGATGCCCTGCTCCGGCTCGTCGAGGCCGCCGACGATCTTGACGTTGCGGCCCGAACGGGTCACCGCGCGGGCCTCGTAGACGGGATAGCTGCCGCCCCGGCCGTGCATGCGCTTCTCCTTGACGTAGAGCTGCTTCAAGTCTTCGGCCGGGATGTCCTTGTTGCCGAACCAGGGCACCGACCGGTGGCGAATGAAAAGCCCGCGCGCGTCGGCATAGACCTGGGTCCGGTTGAGCCAGCCAGCGACGGCGTAATAGGTGACGGCGGCGCCGATCTCGACGTGCAGGATCGGGAACAGCAGCATCAGCATGTTGCCCCGGCTGACCGCCTCGCCGTACCAGAACACCAGGAAACCGCCCCAGACGGCCGCGAAAGCGGTGAAGATGACGAACTTGGCGCCGAACCAAGTGCGGATGATCTCGACGCTCGAACCACGGTCGGCGAAGGTGATCTTGTCGGGCAAGCCGACCTCGATGGGTGCGTCGCTAACTTCTGGGCCTCGCGCCGAGGGAATTCCGTGAACCTGCAACCATCCTAGGAATTCCGACGCCGGCGGGCAACCGGCCGGCGGCCGGCACGGGACCGATAGCGCTGAAAATCGAAATCGGCTAGATTGTCTGCCGAGGTCGCGGGCTCCCCGTGGTGCCCGCCGAGCCCGAGGGAGTTTGCCATGCGCCTTGTCGTAACGATTTCCTGCCTCGTCGCCCTGTCGCTTTTCGCCGCCCACCACCCGGCCGCCGCCGCACCGCAGATCATCGCCGTGCTGCCGAGCGACGCCGGCGTGCCGTTCGCCTGCGCCGACGGCCAGTGCCGGGCCGACCTCTCGACCTACTGCCTGCAGCGCGAGCGCCCGGCGCCGAAGCGCGGCACGGTCTATTCGCCAGCCGCGGCTGAGGATTTCAAGCTGGTCATCGAAACCGCCGCAGGCACCCGCGTCGTCGACGCCGCCCAGCACGTCGGCTTCGTCGAGAGCCGCGGCTTCATGGCGATCGCGGCCGTGATCGATGAACCGAGACTCCAGGCCCTCGCCGAGGGTGCGGTCGAGTCGGCGGTGCTTCGCGTCGGCAAGGCGGCCTCCTTGCTGCCCGAACCCCAGGCCGGCGACCCGAACCCGCTGACCGAAAAGGAAATCGCCTACGTCACCACGTGGCGGCGCCAACAGGGTGCGGAAATCGTCGACGCCAAGCCGCAAGCACGCACGGTGCGCGTGCTGGCCGGGCTTTCCAACCGGCTGCCTGCATCTGGCTTCACCGAGCCTGCGTTGTTCGACCGGCTCTGGAAGGATGCCATCGGCGATGAATTCGGTACCGCCCTGCCGACCGGCGAGCCGGCGCTCGACCGCGCCAACACCGAGATCAAGCGCTGTTCCGAGGGTGCCGCGCGGCATTCCTACGGCGGCCTCAGAAATTGCCTGCAATACCGTCACGATGACTTGATTCGCGACCTCAATATTGAATACTGGGAGACGAAGCCGGGCAGCTAAACGCCCGGCGGGCAACAACCGCTACCGCCAACGTCGTATACGCCGTGGGCGTCAGGGAGGGGGACGCCGGGCGTCCCGTGACGTTGAATGAGTTTTCGCACGCCCTATAAAGGGCTAAAGGTTCTCGACATTTCGCAGGGCTTCGCCGGCCCCTACTGCGCCGGCCTATTCGCCATGTACGGCGCCGACGTGACCAAGGTGGAACCGCCCGAGGGCGATTGGATCCGCGGCATCGGGCGGTCATTCGGCGGCCAGACACCACTATCCATCGTCGCCAACCGGGCGAAGAAAAGCATCTGCCTGAATTTGAAACGGCCCGAATCGGTGGCGCTGATCCTGGAGATGGCGAAACAGGCCGACGTCATGGTCGAGAGCTTCCGGCCCGGCGTCGCGGCGCGCTTGGGCGTCGGTTACGAGGCGGTCCGCACTGCCAATCCGAAGATCATCTACGTCGCCGTCAGCGGCTTCGGCCAGAACGGCCCCTACGCCGGCCGGCCCGGATCGGACACGGTGATCCAGTCGTTCTCCGGGCTCTGTTCCGTCAATCGCGGCAGTGACGGCAAACCACACCGGGTCGGCATGCTGGTGCCCGACACCACGACCGGCGTCTACGCCTTCCAGGCGGCGCAGGCGGCGCTCGCCGGGCGCGATGACGAGGCCGAGGGCACCTTCATCGACGCCAACCTTTCGCAGACGCGGGGCGCTTTCCGGGCGCCCAAGATCATCGAATACCACCTCGACGGCGGCGAGCCGCGCATCCTCAACGCCCCGGCGGGCTCCTACGAGACCGCCGACGGCTACGTCGGCATCGCGCTGGTGAAAGAGCCACAGTTCCGCGTCATCTGCGACTGCCTCGGCCTTTCGGACCTCGCCGACGACCCGCGCTACGCCACCTTCGAGACCCGCGCCCAGCACATGAACACTCTCGGGCCCGCCATCGCCAAGCGCTTCAAGGAGCGGCCGACGGTGGAATGGGTCAGGGCGTTCCGCGAGCACGACATCCTGGCCGACCGCATCAACGACTTCGCCGACTGGCTCGCCGACGATCATGTCGTCGAGACCAACATGGCACCGATGATCGAGGTCGACGGCATCGGCGACTTCCCGTGGCCGACCATCCCCGGCATGGCGACCGAGCCGACGGGCGAGACCGCAACGCCGCCGCCTGCAGTCGGTGAGCACGGCCGCGAGGTTCTCGCCGCCATGGGCAAGAACGCCGCCGATATCGAGGCACTGCTGGCCTGCGGCGCGCTGACCTTGCCCGCGGAAGGCAAGGCCGCATGAGCGCCATTCAATCGCCCAACGACAGCATCCGGGTCAGCGTCGCCGACGGCGTCGCTCGCGTGGTCTTCAACCGACCGGAAGCCATGAACACGGTCAACGACGACCTCGCCGTCGCGCTCCATAGCGTCTTCGCCGCCATCGCAGAGTCGCCCGACATGCGCGCCGTGGTGCTGGAAGGTACCGACAAGCACTTCATGGCCGGCGGCGACGTCAAGACGTTCCACGACAAGCTGGCCGCCGAGCCGGACCGTTCGAACCGCCGGCACTATTTCGAGAGCCTGCTCGACACCGTGCACCGGGGCATCGCCGCCATGCGCGCGGCGCCGCAGCCGATCGTCGCCAAGGTCAGGGGTGCCGTCGCCGGTGGCGGCATCGGCGTCATGCTCGCCTGTGACCTCGTCGTCGCCAGCGACGATGCGGTCTTCAACCTCGCCTACTGCCATCTCGGCGTCAGCCCGGACTGCGGCACCACGTTCCAGCTGCCGCGCGTCACCGGCATGAAGCGCGCCATGGAACTGGCGCTCCTGGGTGAACGTTTCGACGCCGCTACGGCGGAACGCTACGGCCTTATCAATTGGGCGGTGCCGGCCGCCGAACTGGACGGCGCGGTCGACGCGCTGGCCGCGCGCCTAGCCGCCGGCCCGGCCCGCGCCTATGCGCATACCAAGGCTCTGCTCAACCGCTCGCTCGGCGCGGCCCTGGCCGACCATCTCGAGGCGGAAGCCGCCGGCTTCGCCGACTGCAGCGTCACCGACGATTTCGCCGAGGGCGTCGACGCCTTCGTCACCAAGCGCAGACCGAACTTCAAAGGCGCCTGAACGCCACAATCCCGAACGAGGAACCCGAGACCATGGTCAGAACCGAATCTCCCCTGGACGGCAAGGTCGCCGTCGTCACCGGCGCCGCGCGCAACATCGGCAAGGCGACGGCGAAGCGGCTCGCCGATTACGGCGTCTCCGTTGTCGTCAACGCGGTTCAAGACCGCGCCGCCGCCGACGCGGTCGCGCACGAAATCTTCGAGGCCGGCGGTCGCGCCGTCGCCTATATCGCCGACGTCACCGACGAGACCCAGGCGCAAGGGTTGATCGACGCCGCGGTAAAGGCCTTCGGCGGCGTCGACATCATGGTTTCCAACGCCTCGATCCGCGCGCAGAAACCGTTCCACGAGATCACCTTCGACGAATGGCACCGCACCCTGGCGGGGCCGCTCGACGGCGCCTTCCTGTCCGCGCGCGCCGCCGTTCCTCACATGATGAAGAAGAAATGGGGCCGCATCATCACCTTGGGCGGCATCTCGGCCCATATCGGCACGGCCAACAGGGCGCACGTGCTGGCGGCCAAGGCCGGCCTCGTCGGCCTGACCCGCGGCATGGCCGTCGAACTCGGCCAGTACAACGTCACCTGCAACGTCGTCGCGCCCGGCCATATCGACACTGAGCGCCCGGCATCCGCCGGCAAGCGGCCGCCGTTGAAGGCCAAGCCGCCGATCGACCGCTTCGGCGAGGTCGATGAGATCGCCGGCATGATCCACTATCTCTGCCTGCCGGAGGCGAGCTACATCACCGGCCAGACCATCCACATCAACGGCGGCCTCTACCTCGGCGGCTAGCCGCGGGGATCAGGCGGCGCTTTCGGACGCCTTGCCACCGCCGATGGCGTTCAACCTGTTCTGCAGGGTGAGCGTATCGAGCGACGAGATCGGCAGGTTGACGAAGACGGTGATGCGGTTCGAGAGCATGCGGTAGACGTCGGCGATGAAGGCCGAGCGCTCGGCGTCCGTGCCCTCGAACTCGGCCGGGTCGGGCACACCCCAATGAGCGCTCATCGGCTGACCGGGCCAAATCGGACAGACCTCGCCCGCGGCGTTGTCGCAGACGGTGAAGATGAAATCCAGCTTGGCCGCGCCTTCCTGGGCGAATTCGTCCCAGCTTTTCGAACGCAGTCCTTCGGTCGGGTAGTTCATGCGATCCAGGAACGCCTTAATTTCGGGCAGCACCTCGCCCTTCGGCATGCTGCCGGCACTGTAGGCCTTGAATTTGCCGAGGCCTTCCCGGTTGAGAATGCTCTCCGCCAGGATGCTGCGCGCGGAATTGCCCGTGCACAGGAAGAGCACGGTGAAAAGCTTTTCGTTCATAGTCGTCCCCTGAGGTGCCACATTGCCATCGACCGGCCAATGTAGGCACCGAATTTGAAAGTTTTATGACGCCGGCGGAGATCCCTCAGCGGCCGCCCTTATTCCGGATCGCGCGCATCAGTTCAAGGGTGCGCCTGGCCTGGTCGACGATGGGATAGTCGACGAAGTAGCCGTCGATCTGGATCGAGGCGAGGCCCTCGGCTTCGGCTTCGTCGAAGGCCGCGACCACCTTCTCGGCGAAGGCGACGGCGTCGGCGGTGGGCGTGAAGACGCCGTTGACCACGCCGACCTGGTCGGGATGGATGCAGAGCTTGCCCTGGTAGCCCATGTCGCGCACGGTCGCGGCCGAGCGTTCGAGTCCGTCTATCTCCTTGATGTGGATCCAGACCGTGTCGATCGGCGCCTCCAGGCCGCCGGCGCGGCTCGCCAGCGCCACTTCGGCCCGCGCATGCGCCATTTCGGCCTCGTGGCGGGTCCAGTTCATCGCCATGTCCTTGGCGTAGTCGCCGGCGCCGAAGGAGAGCCGCTTGATCCGCGTGCCGGCGGCGGCGATCTCACGCACGTTGGCAACGCCGCGTCCGGTCTCGATGATCGGCATGATGTCGATGGCGCCGACCACAAGGCCGCGCTCGCGTTCCAACTGGCCGACGATCCAATCGACGCTCTTGAGCTGGTCGACGGTCTCGAGCTTCGGCAGCACGATGCCGTCGACGCCCTTCGCGACCACGGCTTTGATGTCACCGTAGCAGAAATCCGTGTCGTAGGCGTTGACGCGAACGTAGCCGAGCCCTGAACGCGGCGCCTGCAGCGCGGCGACGGCGACGGCGCGGGTCGCCGGCTTCTCGGCGACGGCGACGGCGTCCTCCAGATCGAGGATCACCGCGTCGGCGTCGAGCAGGAGCGCTATCTCGACCCGGCGCGCGTGATTGCCCGGCGCGAACAGCCAACTGCGGTAGGGCCCGCTCATTCGGCGGCGGCCGCGCCGGCCCAGGGCGGCCCAGGCCAATGCGCGTCCTCGTCGAGTGCGTAGACCGGCCGCGGCAGGCGGTCGAAGTCGAAGTTGGTGAGCACCGGCGAGGTCAGGCCGGGCACGTCGATCTCGACGGTGCGGGCATCGTCGAAGTAGGGCGTGAAGCCGGCGCGGAAATGGCCGCGCGACTTGACGAAGACGCTGCGCGCCTTTGCCACGTCGAGCCCGAACATTTGAAAGAACACCGGATCGGCGCATTGCTTGCGGTTGGAAACGACGACCAACTTGACCCCGCCGACCTGCAACAGCGCCGTCGGCCCGACGTCAAGGCTGCGCCCGGCCCAAATGCCGAGCGTGCCGACGCATTTGCCGTCATGCAGGGCCAGCACCTTTGCCGGCGCCTTGAACGCCTTCGAGAACTGGCTCTCGGTCTCGGCGTTGAAATGCGCCTCGAACGCAACGCCGGCGCCCGCCGCCCGGGCGGCCCTGACCAGGGCCGGGTCATGGAAGATGCCGAACAGCGCGTCCTCGACGCCGGCCTCGACCAGGGCCTTCAGGACGAAAGTGGTGTTGCCGCGACCGCCGCCACCCGGATTGTCGGCGACGTCGGCGAAAATCTGCGACGGCCGCGACGCGTCCTCTCCGTTGGCCTTGGCCATGGCGACGGCGTCGGCGAGCGGCGTCAGCGCCTTCTTGAACCGCTCGCGCCCGGTCCAGGCGCGGGTCGCGATGTCTTCGGCCAGATCGCGCGCCGCAGCCAGATCGTTCCGCGCGGTGACGATCACCGCCATGCCGTTCATCGGCGTGTTGGAATAGACGAAACCGGCAACGACGGAGACGTTGGCGACGACATCCGCCTTCGCGTCCTGGCCGTAATTGATCAGGTCGGCGTAGGGCCCCTTGGCGGTCAGCAGCGTCACCGTCGGCGCAACCAGCGGCAGGCGGATGAAGGCGACTTCGGGTTTCATGCCGGCCCACATCTCGCGCATCAGGCTGGCCGCCTCGGCGGCGCGTTC
>JAYNJY010000113.1:0-4123 GCA_038110665.1 Rhodospirillaceae bacterium
GCTTCCAGCTTGGCCACGGCGGCATCCAAGCGTCCACGCGCCTGCTCGACGCGCGACGGTTTCTGCAATGCGGTATTTTGCGCCAAGTCCCAGTCCTCCGGCGGCAGCGAGTCGCTACGGTCCAGAATAGGCGCAAGGATTCAATCGCGTCAACCGAAACCGCAGGAATCTCTCGTAAAACAATGATTCTAGGTTGGTTTTGAGTTTTCCACAGGCTGTTCAGCCGGTTCCGGGCAGAATCTCGTTGACGAATCGCCGCTTTCGACCGAAGTTGCCGCCGGCCGCCTCGAAGTGGCAGGGACGGCCGTCGATCGGCAAGCTCTGAGGAGGAAAATCATGGCAGTTCGTGTGGCAATTAACGGTTTCGGTCGTATCGGCCGTCTGGTGCTGCGCGCGATCCTGGAATCGCGGCGCAATGACGTGCAGGTGGTCGGCATCAACGACTTGGGTTCGCCCGAGATGAACGCGCACCTCCTCAAGTACGACAGCGTGCACGGCGTGCTCGGCCAGGACGTCAGCGTCAAGGGCGACGTCATGCATGTCGGCGCCGGCCCGATCAAGGTGACCGCCGAGCGCGACCCGACCAAGCTGCCGTGGAAGGAACTCGGCGTCGACGTCGCCTTCGAATGCACCGGCATCTTCACCGACCGCGACAAGGCCGCCATGCACCTGGAGGCCGGCGCCGGCAAAGTGCTGATCTCGGAGCCTGGCGGCAACGCCGACAACACCATCGTGTTCGGCGTCAACCACCAGACCCTGAAACCTGAGCATACCGTCGTCTCGAACGCGTCGTGCACGACCAACTGCCTGGCGCCGGTCGCCGACGTGCTCAACAAGGCGGTCGGCATTGAAAAGGGCTTCATGACCACGGTGCACGCCTATACCGGTGACCAGCCGGTGCTCGACACCCTGCACAAGGACCCGCGCCGTGCGCGCGCCGCCGCGCAGTCGATGATCCCGACCTCGACCGGTGCGGCCAAGGCCGTCGGCCTGGTGCTGCCGGAACTCAAGGGCAAGCTCGACGGCACGTCCGTGCGCGTGCCGACGCCGAACGTCTCGATGATCGACTTGACCTTCGTCGCTTCGCGCGACACCACCGCCGAGGAAGTCAACGCCGCCATCAAGGAAGCGGCCGAGGGCCGGCTCAAGGGCGTGCTCGCCTACAACGCGGAGCCGCTAGTTTCCATCGACTTCAACCACAACCCGGCGAGTTCCAGCTTCGACGCCACCCAGACCCAGGTCATGGGCGGCAACTTCGTGCGCGTGCTGTCGTGGTACGACAACGAATGGGGCTTCTCCAACCGCATGTCGGACACCGCCGTGGTGCTGGCCGGCATCCGCTGAGCCGCGCCGCATGCCCGTTTCGAGCCCCGCCGGCGGCCCAGCCCCCGGCGGGTTTTTCATATCCCCCGGCGGGGTTTTCGTTTCCCTCAACGGGAATTACGATATCGCCATGACAAACGATTTAACTGAAATCGAATTAATTGTCGTCAGCGACACCGCGACCGCCCGTACCGCCCTGGAATCGGCCGCCGCCGCTGGCCGGCGCATCACGCTGCTGAGCCCGGCCGCGACCAGCGCCGCCATGGGCCCTGGCATCTTCGCCGAAATCGTCGAGATCGCCGGCGCCGGGCTCGAGCACGCTTTGGCCGGCGCCGTGTTCGACTGTGCCGACGCCGCCGGCCTCGCCATGGCCGCGCTCCGGCGCGGCGGCATGGACGTGCTCACCGACCTCGACGGCGACGCCCTGGCCAAGCTGGACGGACTGGCCGAAGCCCAGGGCCGGCGGGTGCTGCGCCGCGACGACCCCGCCCTCACGATCCGCCCAGCCGGGGATTTGCAGCCATGAAGGCGCCGCGCTGCCGCGTCTACCTGATCACGCCGCCGGCGTTCGAGCCCGCGCCGTTCGCCGAGTTGCTCGCCGCCGCATTGGATGCCGGTGACGTCGCCGCGCTGCAACTGCGCCTGAAGGACGTCGACGACGACGCCATCCGCCGCGCCGCGGAGGCACTGCTGCCGGTCTGCCAGGCCCACGACGTGCCGCTGATCATGAACGACCGCCCCGATCTGGCGGCCGAGACCGGCTCTGCCGGCGTCCATGTCGGCCAGCAGGACGCCGCCTACGCGGACGCCCGGCGCATCGTCGGTGAACAGGCAATCGTCGGCGTCACCTGCCATGCGTCGCGCCATCTCGCCATGACGGCGGCCGAACAGGGTGCGGATTACGTCGCCTTCGGCGCCTTCTTCCCGACCACCACCAAGGAGGCCAAGCACAAGGCCGATCCCGAAATCCTCGACTGGTGGCAGGAACTGTTCGAGATCCCGTGCGTCGCCATCGGCGGCATCACCGCCGAAAACGGCGCCGAACTGGTCCGTGCGGGCGCCGATTTCCTGGCCGTCGTCGGCGCCGTCTGGCGCCACCCGGACGGCCCCGGCGCCGGCGTCAGGGCGCTGAACGCGATGATCGACGGGGCCTAAGCCGCCGCCCACGATATTGCTTACTCCCGGGCAAGCTGGTAGAACCCGCCACACTTCGGTTTCCCCAACCTTTTTCCGGGTACGCGACACATGAAGATCGACGGCAACGCCATCCGTCCTGGGATGGTCATCGAACACAAGGGCGGGCTCTGGCGCGCGGTCAAGACGCAGCACACCCAGCCCGGCAAGGGCGGCGCCTATTTGCAGGTGGAACTCAAGGAAGTCCGCACCGGCACCAAGCTGAACGAGCGTTTCCGCTCGTCGGAGAAGGTCGAGCGCGCCACCCTCGAACAGCGCGATTATCAATACCTCTATCCGGACGGTGAAAGCTTCACCTTCATGGACAACGAGACCTACGAGCAGATCACGCTCAGCGCCGAGTTCATCGGCGACGACCAGGTGCCGTTCCTGCAGGACGGCATGACGGTCACCATCGAGTCGCACGAAGGCTCGCCGATCGGCGTGCAGCTGCCCGACACGGTGATCTGCGAGGTGGTCGAGGCCGACGCGGTGGTCAAGGGCCAGACCGCGTCGTCGTCCTACAAGCCCGCCGTGCTCGACAACGGCGTCAAGGTGCTGGTGCCGCCGCACATCGAGACCGGCACCCGCATCGTCGTCAACACCTTCGACTCCACCTACGTCGAGCGGGCCAAGGACTGAGGGCCCGCGAGCCGTGCGACAGACCCGCGCCGGCGCCGCCGGCTCCGCCCTCATCAACGTCATGATCGACGCGGCCGGCAAGGCCGGGCGCAGCCTGCTGCGCGGCTTCGGCGACATCGAAAGCCTGCAGGTCTCGCGCAAGGGCCCGGCCGATTTCGTCTCCGAAGCCGACCGCCGCGCCGAGAAGATCATCTTCGAGACCTTGCAGAAGGCCCGGCCCAAGTACGGTTTCCTGATGGAGGAGCGCGGCGAGGTCGCCGGCGAGGACATCTCCAACCGCTGGGTCGTCGACCCGCTCGATGGCACCCTCAACTTCCTGCACGGATTGCCGCACTTTGCCGTCTCGATCGCGCTCGAACGCGACGGCGAGCCGTTCGCCGGCGTCATCTACGAGCCGGTCTCGGACCAGATGTTCTGGGCGGAAAAGGGCCAGGGCGCGCACCTCAACGGCCGCCGGCTCAGGGTTTCCAGCCGGCGCGACCTTTCGGAATCGGTGTTCGCCACCGGCATCCCGTTCCATGGCCGCGACGGCCACGAGCCGTTCCTGGCCCAACTCGCGGAAGTCATGGCGGTTTCCGCCGGCGTGCGCCGCTTCGGCGCCGCCGCGCTCGACCTCGCCTATGTCGCCGCCGGACGCTACGAGGGCTTCTGGGAACAGGGCCTCAACCCCTGGGATATCGCGGCCGGCATCGTCATCCTGCGCGAGGCCGGTGGCACGGTCTCCGATTTCTCCGGGCGCAAGCGGATGATGGAGTCGGGCGAGATCATCGCGTCGAACGGCGTCCTGCACGAGGATTTGCGCAGGCTGCTGCGCAAGCGCTGAAGCACCGGCCCGGCCAAGCCGCCGCGCCGACCGGCGGAGTCAAATCGGTTGTGCGGAGACCGGCCCTTGGCTATGTTGGGGGAAACAACAAGCGGGGCCGCCGGCCCGGTTACGGAAAACGGCGGCTCCGTGCCCGACTGGCCACCGGGAAGCACACGCAAT
>JAYNJY010000113.1:4133-9467 GCA_038110665.1 Rhodospirillaceae bacterium
TCGGCGACGGCGGCCAGGGCGGCATGGCCGCGCCCGGCAAGCTCCTGGTGCCGCCACGTTCCGACGTGCGCTCACGCCTTTACGTGCAGCCGAAATCGATGGCCGCCGCGCCGGTGCTGACCAATCCGGCCGCGGCCCCCAAGCGCAGCACCGTCGCCACGACGACGCCCGTGGCACCGCCGCAGCCGGCGCCCAAGGCGGCCCCGAAACCGGCACCGTCTATGGACACGAAGGCACTGCCGCCGCCACCGCCCGCCGCCATGGCGAGCAAGGCGCCGCCGATGCCGCCCGCCACTTCCGCGGCACCGCCGCCGCCGGCCGCGCCGGCTGCGGCTGAAACCGCATCCGCCCCGGCCAACATCGCGATCAAGGCCGGCCGGGCCATGCAGATCGTCTTCGACGAGGCCGAAACCAAGTTGCCGGACGCCGCCGGTGCCCAGCTCAACGCCCTCGCCGGTGCCATCCGCGACAACCAGGACTTCCGCGTGCAACTGATAGCCTATGCCGCGGCCAAGGACCTGTCCGCCTCCAAGGCACGCCGCATCTCGTTGTCGCGCGCGCTCGAAGTGCGCTCGTTCCTGATCGATAAGGGCGTGCGCTCGACCCAGATCGACTTGCGCGCGCTTGGCAACAAGTCCGACGTATCCCCCGCCAACCGCGTGGACGTCAACCTTGCGCCACGCTGACGCGCGCGCCGCGGGTTCCGCGGCCGCCACCGACGAGAGGATGACCCCGGCGTGACCCGCCCGCATACATACCTCGTCCGCATGCTGCTGTTCCTGGCCGCCGTCGCCGCCGCTTCGGTGCTGCTGTTCCAGCCGCTGGCCGAGTTCTTCGTCGCCAACGCCGCCCTCAACGGGCTGATCGTCGGCGTACTCCTGCTCGGCGTCGTCTACAACATCCGCCAGGTCATCCGGCTCTACCCGGAAGTCGGCTGGATCGACAGCTACCGCGAGGGCCTGGAGAACGGCGCCATGGCCCGCGCCGTGCCGGCCGAACATCATCCGAAACTGCTCGCGCCAATGGCCACGATGGTCTCGAAACGCGATTCCTTGAGCCTGTCTGCGCTTTCCATGCGCTCGCTGCTCGACTCGATCGCCTCGCGCCTGGACGAGTCGCGCGATCTCTCGCGCTACACCATCGGGCTGCTGATCTTCCTCGGCCTGTTGGGCACGTTCTGGGGCCTGCTGCAGACCGTTGGCTCGATCTCCGGCGTGATCAGTGGTTTGAGCGTCGAGGGTGGCGATCCCAGCACCATCTTCTCGACGCTGAAGCGCGGCCTCGAGGCACCCATGGCCGGCATGGGCACGGCGTTCTCGTCGTCGCTGTTCGGCCTCGCCGGGTCGCTCGTGCTCGGCTTCCTCGACCTGCAAGCCGGCCAGGCGCAGAACCGCTTCTACAACGACCTGGAAGAATGGCTCTCCAGCGTCACCCGGCTTTCGTCCGGCGGACTGATGGCGGAAGGCGAGCAGTCGGTGCCGGCCTACGTGCAGGCATTGCTCGAGCAGACCGCCGAAAGCCTGGAGAACCTGCAACGCACGCTGATGCGCGGCGAGGAAGGCCGCTCCAAGGTCGATGCCAGCCTGATCTCGCTCTCGGCCAAGCTCGAAACCCTGACCGACCAGATGCGTACCGAACAGGCGCTGATGAAGAGCCTGGCCGAAACCCAGGTCGCCATCCGCCCGATCCTGCAACAGCTCGCGCAAGGCGCGCAGGCGCCCGCCGGCGGGCTCGACGACGCCAGCCGCGCGCACATCCGCAACATGGACCTGCACGTGTCGCGCATGCTCGACGAAATGCGCCAGGGCCGCGAGACCCTGACCCAGGATCTGCGCCGCGAAATCAAGTTGTTGGCGCGCACCGTGGCCGCCGCCAGCGAAGACGGCTCGCACTAGGCCGGGATCCAGCATGGCCGGCATCGGACGCAGCGAACGCTCGACCAACATCTGGCCCGGTTTCGTCGACGCCCTGGCGACGCTGCTGCTGGTCATCATCTTCCTGCTGTTGATCTTCGTGCTCGCCCAGTTCTTCCTCAGCCAAGCGCTGTCGGGCCGTGATTCCGCGCTCGACCAGTTGCGCGGCCAGGTCTCGGAACTGGCCGACCTGCTCGCCCTCGAACGGCGCGCGCAGAAGAATATGAAGGCCAACCTGGAACAGCTTTCGGCCGAATTGCAGGCCTCGGTTATGCAACGCGACGATCTGCGCGCCAGCCTCAACGCCATCCGGATGCAGGCGGAGGAGACCGAGACCAAGCTGCGCCGGCGACTGGGCGAGTCGGAGACCGCCCGCGCCGAAGGCCGCGAGCGAATCGAGGCGCAACTGGCCGAACTGGCCGGCCTCAGCCACGACATCGAGGCCTTGAAGGCGCTGCGCACGGAGCTGGAGAAGAAGATTTCCGCGATGGCGGTCAAGGCCGGCGAGAACGAAAAGGCGCTGCTCGAGGAGCGCGAGCTTTCCAAGAGCGCGCGTGCCGAGGTCGCGCTCTTGAACCAGCAGACCGCGACGCTGCGCCAGCAACTGGCGCGCATCGAGGCGGCGTTGCAGGTCTCCGAGAAACTCAACGCCGACCAGAAGGCGCAGATCGTCAACCTCGGCAACCGGCTCAACGCGGCGCTCGCCACCAAGGTGCAGGAGTTGTCGCGCTACCGCTCGGAGTTTTTCGGCCGGCTGCGCGAGCTGCTCGGCAAGCAGCAGGGCCTGCGCATCGTCGGCGACCGTTTCGTGTTCCAGTCTGAAGTGCTGTTCGACCAGGGTTCGGCCGAGATGGGTACGGCCGGCGAGCGTCAGCTCGACGCCCTCGCCGTCACCCTGATCGACATTTCCCAGCGCATCCCCAAGGACATCGACTGGGTCTTGCGCGTCGACGGCCATACCGACACCGACCCGATTTCGACGCCGCGGTTCCCGTCCAACTGGGAGCTTTCCTCGGCGCGCGCCATCGCCGTCGTGCGGCACCTGATCGAGCGCGGCCTGCCGGCCAACCGCCTGGTCGCCGCCGGCTTCGGCCAGTACCAGCCGCTCGACAAGGGCCACGACGAAATCGCCAAGCGCCGCAACCGCCGCATCGAACTCAAGCTGACGCAGCGCTGAGCCAGCCCGCCGATGCCCGTCCTCTTCCTCATCGTCGTCGTCGACCTGATCGGTTTCGGGATCATCATCCCGCTGCTGCCACTCTACGCCGAGGTCATGAACGCCGACCCGGAGACCATCGGCCTGGTGATGGCGACCTATTCCCTCACTCAGTTCATCGCTGCCCCCTTCTGGGGCCGCATGTCGGACCGCATCGGGCGCCGGCCGGTGCTGCTGGTGTCGCTCGCCGGCGCCGTCGTCGCCTACATCTGGCTCGGTTTCGCCGACAACATCTGGATGCTGTTCGTCGCGCGTGCCCTGGGCGGCTTCATGGCCGGCAACATTTCGACCGCCTTCGCCTACGTCGCCGACGTGACCACGCGCGAGACGCGCGCCCGGGGCATGGGCCTGATCGGCGCCGCGTTCGGGCTCGGCTTCGTCATCGGCCCGGCCGTCGGCGGCCTGCTCGCCGGCCACGATCCGCTGCATGCCGACTACCGCACTCCGGCGCTGGCGGCGGCGGGGCTGTCGGCGCTGGCGCTGGCGCTCGGCATTGCCTTCCTGAAGGAATCGCTGAAGCCGGAAATTCGCGCCCGCATCGCGGCGCGCCCGCGCTCCACCCGGGCCCGGATGTTCCGCGACGCCCTCACCCACCCCGGTGTCGGGCTGCTGATCGGGCTTTCGTTCCTCGCCACCTTCGCTTTCGCCGGGCTGGAGGCGACCTTCGCGCTCTGGTCGAAACGCCAGTTCGGCTGGGGCCCGGCGCAGAACGGCTATCTGTTCGCCTTCGTCGGCATCCTCGGCGCCGTCGTCCAGGGCGGCCTGATCGGCCGGCTCAACCGCCGCATGGGCGAGCTTCGGCTGATCGTCATCGGCGCCGGTGCCTTGGCCGTCGGCATCGCGCTGATCCCGGCATCCCGGCACCTGGAAGTGCTGGTCGCGGCGATGGCGATCGCCGGTTTCGGCTTCGCCCTGATCTCGCCGGCCTTGAACAGCCTGATCTCGCTCCAGGTCGACGAGGAGGACCAGGGCGGCACCATGGGTGTGACGCGCGCCGCGACCACGCTGGCACGGGTCGCCGGGCCGGCCTTCGCCGGCGCGCTGTTCGGCTACGTCGGCCGCGACTGGCCGTATTTCGCCGGCGCGGCGATCATGGTAGTGGTCATGGCATTGGCCTGGCGGGCACGGGCGCGCTTCCCGCACCCGGCGCCGGGCCCCGCCGAAACCGACGCCGAGGCAGAGCGAAACCGCGCTTGATCCGGCTGGCGGCTTCGCCTATATAAGGAGCCTCGTTTTCGGGAGCAGATCGATGAAAGACAGCATCCATCCGGATTACCACGAAATTACCGTGCAGATGACCGACGGTTCGACGTTCACGACGCGTTCGACCATGGGCAAGGAAGGTGACGTGCTCAAGCTCGACGTCGACCCGAAGACCCACCCGGCCTGGACTGGCGGCGCGCACCAGCTGATCGACTCCGGTGGCCAGCTCGCCAAGTTCAAGAGGCGCTTCGCCGGCATCGGCTTGAAGTCCTAAGGTTTCCGCGATCCGTTTCGCGCGCGAGGCCGCGCCGGGCGACCGGCGCGGCCTTTTGCGTGTGCGAAGCATTAACCATCCCGCTTTGAAATATTTCCTCGATCCTATTAGATCATAATGGCTTGCGAGCTGCCGCACCGCGTGCGTTAAGGGGATGTTAGGCCTGCACTGGAATCTTACGTGACGCTATAAGCTGAAAGTTAGCCAATCCCTCGAGGCGCACACGGGGTGGAACCGAGCGCTGGAAGGGCGAGATCGAAGATGGCGATGCAGACCCACTACGAAGTCCACGTCCAGCAAGGCGGGCGGTGGAGCATCCATGCCCAATTCCATTCGACCCAGCGCGACCAGGCGATAGAGGAAGCCAAGGGCCTTTATTCCGGCGGCGTCGGCGCGGTCAAGGTGATCCGCGAGGTTTATGACACCGCCGAAGGCACGCATCGCGATTACTTCATCTACAAGAGCCGCGGCGCCTCGGCCGCCGACGGCGAAACCGACACCACTGAGCGCGGCGCTAACCGGGGTGGCGGCGTTGGCGGCGGAAGCAGTTGGGCCGACGAAGCCTGCGACGACGACAACGGCGGCGATTTCGACGTCGACGACGCGCCGAAGAAGAAGAAAAAACAGAAGGGGCTGTCCTAGCTAAGCGATCTGCTTGGGCTAGGATGGCGGGATGTATGAACGACGTAGTAGGCTCAGCAAGGCAAAGCAGGATCGGCTGCTGGAGC
>JAYNJY010000114.1:0-1763 GCA_038110665.1 Rhodospirillaceae bacterium
GGCATACGCCATCCTCGAAGCCGGCGGCAACGCCGTCGACGCCGGCGTCGCGGCCGGCATCGCGCTCGGCGTGCTGCACTCGGACCTCGTCAACGTCGCCGGTGTCGCACCGATCATCCTGCGCATGGCCGACGAGGCCGAGGTCGTCAGCATCGACGGCCTCGGCACCTGGCCCGCGGCCGCGTCGGTCGAGTATTTCGAGCGCGAGCACGGCGGCGCCATACCCCAGGGACTGATGCGCAGCGTCGTGCCGGCGGCCCCGGCCGCCTGGATCACGGCGCTCGCGCGCTACGGCACAATGACCTTCGGCGACGTCGCCGCCGCCGCCATCCGCTGCGCGCGCGACGGCTTTCCGGTCTATCCGCTGTTCGCGCTCAGCATGGCCAACCACGAGGCCGAGTACCGGCGCACGCCGGCACATGCGGCGGTCTATCTGCCGGGCGGCCGGCCGCCCCAAGAAGGCGAGATCTTCGTGCAAAGCGACTTGGCCGCGTCGCTGCAGTACATGGTCGACCAGGAGCGGGCCGCCACCGGCGACCGTGCCAACGGGCTGCGCGCCGCCTACGACGCCTTCTATCGCGGCGACATCGCCAAGAAGACCTGCGACTACCATCGCGAAAACGGCGGCTTCATGCGTGAGGCCGACCTCGACGGTTACCGCGTGCGGTTCGAGGCGCCGTTGAAGGTCGGCTATGCCGGCTACGATGTATACGCCTGCGGCGCCTGGTGCCAGGGCATCAGCCTGGCCCAGTCGTTCGCGATGCTGCGCCAGGTCGATCTCGACGGCTTCGAGCACAATTCCCCCGACTACATCCATCGCATGACCGAGCTGTTCAAGCTGGTGTTCGCCGACCGCGAGGAATACGTCGCTGACCCGGCCTTCGTCGACGTGCCGGTGGCGGAGATGCTCGACGACAACTACGCCCGCGCCCGTGCCGCCTTGATCGACGGCGCCCGTGCTTGGCCCGAGATGCCGCCGCCGGGCGATCCGGTGAACGGCGGGGCGCGTGCCGCTGCCAGCATGGAGCATTCGACCGAGCTTAGGCCGGGCGGCGAAGCGCATGCCACGCAGCCGCAGGAGCACTCGGTCTCGCAAGCGCCGGCCGGCGGCCCGCCGGGCAGCACCGATACCTCCTACGTTTGCGTCGTCGACAAGGCGGGCAACATGTTCTCGGCGACGCCGAGCGATCCTTCATCGGACAGCGAGGTGATTCCCGGCACCGGGCTCTGTCCGTCGTCGCGCGGATCGCAATCGCGCGGCATTTCGACCAGCATCAACAAGGTGGAGCCCGGCAAGCGCCCCAGGCTCACGCCCAATCCGGCGCTCGCGCTCAAGGACGGCAAGCCGTTCATGACCTGGGGCACGCCCGGCGGCGACGTCCAGGTGCAGGCCATGGTGCAGGTGTTCCTGAACACGACGCGTTTCGGCATGGACATGCAGGAAGCCGTGGCGGCGCCGCGCTTCGCCAGCTACAGCTTCCCGTCCTCGTTCGCGCCCAACGACTATTTCCCCGGCCTCTTGATGATGGAGAACCGCATCGACCGGGCCGTTGCCGAGGATCTTTTGGCGCGAGGGCACAAGGTCGACTGGTGGCCGGAGATGACCTGGAAGGCCGGCGGTGTCTGCGCCATCCGCGTCGACGGCGAGGCCAAGCAGGCGGGCGCCGATCCGCGCCGCGCCGGTTTTGCGATGGGGAAGTAAGCGAACAGATGAGCAAGACAGACATGACCGCGCCGGCCTGTATCGCGGCCCTGGCCAGGGC
>JAYNJY010000114.1:1773-9421 GCA_038110665.1 Rhodospirillaceae bacterium
AATTGATCGGCTACCAGCTGTTCACGGTCTTGGCGCTCGATGCCGCGCAACTGCCGCTTCGGGTGCAGCGCGTCTATTCCTCCAACCCAAAGGACTACCCGCCGGGCGGCGCCAAGCAGAAGACCGACACCCCCTGGACCCGTCAGGTGCTGATCGCAGGCCAGCCCTTCATCGGCCACAACGCCGACGACATCCGCGCCAACTACAACGACCACGAGTTGCTGCACAGCCTCGGTTGCGATGGCATTCTCAACGTGCCGGCGGTGTGCAAGGGCCGCGTCGCCGGCACCGTCAACATGGCCGGCGACGCCGGCCATTATGCCGAGTCGCACATTCCCTGGGGCCAGGTGATCGCCGGCCTGGTCGCGCCGGTGATCGAACTGCCAAGCTAGGCAATAGATTCCGCCGGCGTTGTTTCACGCCGTCCCCGCCGGTGCTAATAAGGAAACCATTTGGGGGAGGGCGTGATGACGCTCCGAAGGGGCCTGATCAGCGGCGCGCGACATCGCGATTTTGAGGCCGTAGAGGCGAACGCCATGCGCGCGGCGGCAGGGTTGCGTGGCATCGGCGTCGGCCCTGGCGACGCGGTGGCGCTGTTGCTCAGGAACGATTTCGTCTTCTTCGAGGCGAGCTTCGCCGCCCAGGCCGCCGGCATCTACGCGGTTCCGATCAACTGGCACCTGGCGCCGGCCGAGGTCGGTTACATCCTCGAAGACAGCGAGGCCAAGGTGCTCGTCGTCCACGCCGACTTGCTCGCCCACGTCCAGGAGCGCATCCCCGAAGGCGTCACCGTGCTGGTCGAGCCGACGCCGCCCGAGATCTTCGACGCCTATGGCATCGACGCCGCCGATGTGTCGCCGCCCGATGGTGCGGCGCTCTGGTCGGATTGGCTCGAGGGCTTCGAGCCGCTCGCCAAGCCCTACCCGCAGAAAGCCGAGACGATGATGTACACCTCCGGCACCACCGGCCTGCCGAAGGGCGTGCGCCGCGCAATGCAGACGCCCGAACAGGCGGTCGCCATGGCCGCCATGCGCGACATGGTCTACGGCGTCCGTCCCGGCATCCGCGCGCTGGTCGCAGGCCCGCTCTATCACGCGGCGCCCAATTCGTTCGGGCTGCGCGCCGCGCGCGTCGCCGACGCCGTGGTGCTGATGCCGCGCTTCGATGCCAAGCAGTTCCTCGACATCGTCGCCGCCGAGCGCGTAACCACCACCTTCATGGTGCCGACCATGTTCGTGCGCCTGCTCAAGCTCGCCGACGAAGTGCGCGCGGCCGCCGACGCCTCCTCGCTCGAATACATCATGCATGCCGCGGCGCCTTGTCCGTCCGAGGTCAAGCGCCGGGTGATCGAGTGGTTCGGTCCGATCGTGCATGAGTTCTACGGCGGCACCGAGGGCGGTTACTGGACGCTCTGCAATTCAGAAGAGTGGCAAGCGAAGCCCGGCACTGTCGGCCGGCCGCCGGTGGGCGTGATCCTCAAGGCCCTCGACGACGACGGCAACGAAGTGCCGGCCGGCACGCCGGGCCAGCTCTACGGTCGGCTCACCACGTTTCCCGATTTCACCTACAACAAGCGCGCCGAGGCCAGGCGCCAGATCGAGCGCGACGGGCTGATCACCATCGGCGACGTCGGCTACTTCGATGCTGACGGCTACGTTTTCATCTGCGACCGCGCCAAGGACATGGTGGTCTCCGGCGGCGCCAACATCTATCCGGCCGAGATCGAGGCCGAGCTGGTGCACATGCGGGGCGTCGCCGACGGCGCCGTGTTCGGGATTCCCGACCCGGAATACGGCGAGAAGCTGATGGCTGTGGTGCAGCCGCAACCGGGTGCCGAGCTTTCGGCGGAGGCCGTCATGGAATACCTGCGCCGGCACATCGCCGGCTTCAAGGTGCCGCGCGTCATCGAATTCCGCGACGCCTTGCCGCGCGGCGACGACGGAAAGATCATCAAGCGCCGGCTGCGCGACCCTTACTGGCAGGGGCACGAACGGAATGTCTGAACGGGGAGCGGCACTGATATGAACGCCGTCTTCATAGCCATCGTCACCATCGCCTTCGGTGTCGCCGCCGTGCGCCAGGTCACCTGGCAGGGCGCCGCGGACGCGGCACCGATGGCGGTCATGGGCAAGGGCATGATCGACGCGGCGACCGGCTCGGTGACGTTGGCCATCGGGCTCGTCGGCGTGATGGCGCTGTTCCTGGGGTTGATGAAGGTGGCGGAGAAGGGCGGGCTGCTGGTCGTCATCGCCAAGACGCTGCGGCCGTCGCTGGTGCGCCTGTTCCCGGACGTGCCGGCCGGGCATCCGGCCATGGGCGCGATGATCTTGAACATGGCGGCCAACGTGCTGGGGCTCGGCAACGCGGCGACGCCGTTCGGCATCCGCGCCATGCAACAGCTCCAGACGCTCAACCGCGACAAGGCGACGGCGAGCGACTCGATGGCGCTGTTCCTGGCGATCAACACCTCCTCGGTGACGATCCTGCCGACCGGTGTGATCGCGCTGCGCGCGGCCGCCGGCTCGCAGGATGCCGCCGGCATCGTGCCGACGACGCTGTTCGCGACCATCTGCTCGACGGCGGTGGCGATCTTCATGGCGAAGTTCCTGGCCAAGCGCTGGAAGGCGCCGCCGCCGCCGGCGGGCGCGCCGGCCGATGAGCCAGCGCCCGACGGCGAGGGCGCCGAGGAACTGGCCGGCGACTTGCAGGCAACGGATTGGCAGGCGGCGGCCGGCGAGGCTTATCCGGCCTGGGTTTCGGTGACGGCGCTGCTCGCGGTCGCCGCGCTGGTACCGCTGACCGTTTTTTATGGCCGCGCCATCGCGCCTTGGATCGTGCCCGGCCTGATGCTGGCGTTGCTCGGTTTCGGCTGGTTCAAGAAAGTGCCGGTCTACGAGGCCTTCGTCGAGGGCGCCAAGGACGGCTTCGAGGTCGCGCTCCGCATCATTCCCTATCTGGTCGCGATCCTGGTCGCGGTCGGCATGTTCCGTGCGTCCGGCGCCATGGATCTGATCGTCCAACCGCTCGGTGCGCTCACCGGGCTGGTCGGCCTGCCGGCCGACGCCCTGCCGATGGCGCTGCTCCGGCCGCTCTCGGGATCGGGCGCCTACGGCATCATGGCTTCGATCATCCAGGACCGGGCGATCGGACCGGACAGCTACGTCGGCTATCTGGTCTCGACCATCCAGGGCTCGACCGAAACCACCTTCTACGTGCTCGCCGTCTATTTCGGCGCCGTCGGCATCCGCCGGCTGCGCCATACGCTGGTCGCCGCGCTCACCGCCGATGTCGCCGGGGTCGCTGCGGCGGTGTTCATCGTCGGTATGCTCTATGGTTGAGCGCAAGAGCCGCGGTTCCGCCGCGCCGTTTAAGGCGATCGCCTGCATGATCGGTGGCTCCGCCCTGGTCACCGCCAACGATGCGCTGACCAAGATGCTGACCGGCGGCTACCCGGTCGGCCAGGTAATGGCGTTGCGCGGCCTGTTCATCATGGTGCCGATCGCCTTCCTGGTGTGGCGCGCCGGCGGTATCGCCGTATTGCGCACCCGCAATCCCAAGGGCCACCTGATGCGGGTCCTCTGCGTGCTCGCCGGCACCATCCTGTTCCTCAACGCCATCCGTTACCTGCCGCTTGCGGAAGCCGTTGCCATCTCGTTTTCGGGGCCGTTGTTCACCACCGCGCTGGCGACGCCGCTGCTGGGTGAGCGCGTCGGCTGGCGGCGCTGGCTCGCCGTACTCGCCGGCTTCGTCGGCGTCGCCATCATCTTCCAGCCCGGCGGATCGGTGATGCAATGGGCGTCGCTGCTCGCCCTGGCCGGCGGCTTGACCGGCGCGCTCCGCGACATCCTGACCCGACACATGCATGACGGCGAAAGCTCGGAAGCGCTGCTCGCCTACACGTCGTTCGGCGTCATGATTTGCGGTTTCGCCTCGATCCCCATGTTCGGCTGGAACGAGGTGACGCCCAGGGACTGGGGCCTGTTCCTGTTGAACGGACTGGTGATCGGCGGCGCCCACTTCCTGCTGATCGAGGCGTTCCGCTACGGCGAGGCGGCCCTGGTGGCGCCGTTCAAGTACTCGACCGTGCTATGGGCTACGCTTTACGGATTTCTGTTGTTCGGCGACCTGCCGGAACGGACCACGCTGATCGGCGCCGCCGTCGTGGTGGCGAGCGGTCTCTACATCCTCCACCGCACCCGGGTTCGGCGCGGCGAGCCGGACTAGAAACTGAAGCGCAAACCGGCGCGGATTTCGTGTGCGATCAAGTCGTCGTAGCTGGCGCCGCCGCTCGCCTGCTGGAATTCGCCGAGACTGATGAAGCGGTAGCCCAGGTCGACGACGGTGCCGGCCATGCCGGTATCGACGGCGAGGCCGAGCATCCCGGCCCAGGCCAGGTTGTCGCTCGAGGCGCCGCCGTCGCCGGTATCGCCGACCTGTGTTGCGGTCTCCAGGCGGGCGTAGCCGAGGCCGGCGCCGACATACGGTGTAAAGCCGCCGAAATTGTCGATATCCCAGTAGGCGTTGGCCATGACGGTCCAGCCGTTGACCTCGCTCGTCACCGCCGTGCCGCGGGCGGTGGTGGCGCTGACGTCGGCGTCGGAGCGGAAATCGAAAGTCACGTCGGCGCGCAGGTGCTTGTCGAAACGATATCCGACACCGGCGCCGATCAGGGGTGCGTTGTCGACGCTCTCCGACGTCATGGTGCCGCCGCTGGTGGTGCCGTCGGGGTCCGAGGTAAAGCCGTAGCCGACGTCGGCGCGGAGATAGAACCCGGCCTCGGCCGGTTTCGCCATCTTGGCCTCGGCCGGCTTGGCCATGGGTTTCGGCTCGGGCCTGGTCTCGGCGGCGGGCGCCGCCTTGGCCGGCATCTTGTCGGCGTCGTCGGCCGACTTCATCGGCATCGAGGGCTCGCTCTTCGGCTCGGCCTTCTTCATGCCCTCGGCCGGAACCATGTTCTGGTCGGCTTTCTTGAGCTGCGCAGGCTTGGACTTGTCGGTCTCGTCCGCGCCGGCGAGTTCGACGATGATTCCCGGTGGTTTCTCGGGCGCGGCGGCGCGCGCCGAAGCGAGAGGTGTTGCCCAGGCTTGGATGAGGATCCCAGCGACCGCGCCCAGAGCGGCCATATCCTTCATATGCATCGACTATTCCCTGTGTTCGTGACCGTTGCCGGCCGTTATCTCCATGGAAATAGCGGATTATGGTAAATATAGTATTAAATCCGGAATGAAATCACAAGATCATGTGATGAATCCGGGAATCACTTCGATTTGAAGTTGTCCTTGGGCAGCGCCTTGGCGAGCGCGTCGCGCGCCGTCTGCGCTTTCTGGTGGCCCTGATTGGCGGCGCGGTCGATCCAGGTGTAGGCCTGCAGGTCGTCCTTGGCGACGCCCTTGCCTTCGTAATAGAGGAAGCCCAGGTTGTACTGGGCGGCGGCATGACCCTGTTCGGCGGCTTCGCGGAACCACTTGGCGGCGGTGGTGAAGTCCTTGCCGGCGCCCTGGCCGAGGTAAGCCATGATGCCGAGGTTGTAATGCGCGCCGGCATGGCCCTTGGCGGCGGCCTTCTCGAACCATTCGGCAGCCTTGCGGAAATCCTTGGCCACGCCTTCGCCCTTGTAGAAGGCGAGGCCTTTCTTGTGGTCCTCGCTACCGTCGTCGCCTGGCGTGGCGGCGGCGGTTTGCTTCACCGGCATCGGCTGGGACGCCGCGGGCGGTTTGGGCGCGGGTTTGGGTTCCGGTTTCGGTTCTGGCTTGGCCATGGGTTTCGACTTCGGCGCAGGCGCCGGTGGCGGCGGTGGCGGCGCCATCGATTCCATGGCCGGCTTCGGCGCCGGTTCCGGCTTGGCCGCCGGCATCGGTTCCGGTTTCGGCGCGACCATGGCGGTCTCGGCCGGTGCCGGCTCTGGGGCGGGCGCCGGTGCCATGGCAGCCGGTTCGGGCTTGGGCTCTTCGTGCTTCGGCTCTTCCGGCTTGTGCGCCGGCGCCGGTGATGTAATAGCCGGTTGTTCGGTCTCGGCTTCCGCGGCGGCGGGCTTGCCCTTGCCGAACTGCTCGCGCAACGCTTCGGGCAAATCGACCACGGCCTTCGAAGCGCTGTGGTCGGCGCTGTCGTCGGTCAGGCCCCACCATAGGCTTTTGACGCTGTAGATGGTGTCGTCGAAGGTATGGGCGATGGCGTCCTTGGCGGCATGCTTGGCATGCACGGCCTTGTCGCCGAGCGGCCCGGTGACGGCGCGCAACGTCTGGTCGGGCACGAACAGCCCGGCGATGGCGGTGCCGGCGACCAGTACGACGAGTACGGCGGCGACGATTTTGAGCGCGGTCTTCAAACCCGTTTCATCCGATCAATGAGCGATACAGTCGGCGAATCGGACCCATTATACCCGACCGCACGGCAAGCTAAACCGCCAATACCATGACGGCCCGCGGTTAACGATTGGTTGAAAGGTCCCCCGCAACGGCGCGGATCAGGCGTAACGGCAGGTCGCGACGGCGCTGGCGACCAGGGCGCCGTCTTCGTCGTAGACTTCGGCGGCGGCGAAAAAGATGCGCCGGCCGCCGCCGGTCTTGCGCCCGACCGCCTTGAGCCGGCATTCCTTCGCCGGCGCGATGAAATTCGTCGTCATCGAGACGGTTGCAGTGCGGCGGATGCCGCCGGTCTCCGGATCGAGGGCGCCGGCGCGGGTGCAGGCGGCATCGAGCAACGTCATCAGCACGCCGCCGTGCACGTTGCCGTGGCGGTTGCCGTGGTGGTCGCCCAAGTCGATGGTGAGTTCCGCGTGATCGGCCCCCCAATCGACGATGTCGTAGCCGATCAGTTTCTGGAAACCGCCCGGCGCGACCGCCAGGGGGTCGGTGATGTCGTCGTCGCTCATGTTCCTACCTTCGTCCGGTCAGGCTGCGACCGATGATTTCCTTCATGATCTCCGAAGACCCGCCGGCGATGCGCGCGAAGCGGTTGTCGGCCCAGGCGCGTGCGATCGGATATTCCCACATGTAGCCGTAGCCGCCAAACAGCTGCAAGCAGTCGTCGAGCGTGCGCGACATGATCTCCGACGAACGCAGCTTGGCGATGGCGGCGTCCTCGGCGGTCAGTTCACCCTTCATCAGGAGTTCGATGCACTTGTCGACGAAGACCTGCAGCATGACCGCGTCGGCGTGCATCTCCGCCAGCTTGAAGCGCGTGTTCTGGAACTCGGCGATGGCGCGGCCAAAGGCCTTGCGCCCGGCGGTGTAGTCGATGGTCCATTGAATTGCGGCGAGCGTCGTCGCTGTGCAACGGATGGCGACGATCAGGCGCTCCTGCGGTAGTTGTTCGACCAGTTGCACGAAGCCGCGGCCCTCCTGGCCGAGCAGGTTCTCGGGTGGCACACGGACGTGGTCGAAGAACAGTTCCGAGGTGTCCTGGGCGTGCCAGCCGATCTTCTCCAGGTTGCGGCCGCGCTCGAAGCCCTCGCGGCCGCGTTCGACGACGACCAGGCTGATGCCCTTGGCGCCCTCTTTCGGGTCGGTCTTGCAGGCGACGATCACCAGGTCCGCCATCTGGCCGTTGGTGATGAACACCTTCTGGCCGGTGATGACGAGTTCGTTGCCGTCGCGCACGGCCTGGGTCTTGATCCCCTGCAGGTCGGAGCCGGCGCCGGGTTCGG
>JAYNJY010000115.1:0-1200 GCA_038110665.1 Rhodospirillaceae bacterium
GGTACCTGGTGGCGGAGAAGGACGTCGGGCTTTACGTCGCGGCGTCCCGCGTATCGGTAATGTCGGTGGTGCTGCCGAATCTCATTCACAGCGCCTTCCTGCCGGCATTATCGAAAGCCAAGGGCGACGACGTGGCGGCCTTGGCCGCGGCACGCAACCATGCCCGCGCCGTCGGATTTTTCGGCGGCGCCATCGGTGGTGTCGGCATGCTGCTGGCGCCGGCGATCATCCAAGTCCTGTTTGGTCCGGCTTATGCCGGAGCGGAGTGGTCCCTGATCATCTTGATGGCGCACGTGATGATGTTCCATCTGACCCAGGCATATGGCACGCCGTTGCTCGCCTGGCAGTGTGACAAGCCATATACGGTGATCCTCGCCGTCGGTGCCTTCGTCAATATCGCCCTCAATTTTCTCCTGATACCGTCCTACGGCATCGTCGGTGCCGCCGCCGCGACGCTGGTAACGCAGGCGCTGATCTGGCTTGGCCTGATTGCATTGGCGAGAAAGGCATTCGACATCAATCACAATGGCTTGATGCTGCGCATCCTCCTAGTCACCGCCGTCGCCGTGACCGCGGTTTGGGGCATGGCGAAATTGGTGCCGTCCGTCACGATGGCGGGAGCTTGGGCGGTATTGGTCGCGGGCGGTGCGCTTTATGCGCTGATCTACGGTGCGCTTGCCATCGCCTCGGGCGTGATATCACCGGCGGAACTGCGCCACCTTCTCAATCGCAGCGAGGCGAACGGTTAAGGCTGTTCCGGGCGCCGGCCCCAGGCGAGGCCGGGTTTACTGCTCACGTCTGTCATGCCCACCTGCTCGAGGGTCGCGGCGACGTGGTCATGATGCTGGCGCTTTTCAAAACGCGCGCCGTACCAGTCGAAAGTGTCGAGCAGTGTCCAGGCGTATTGCTGTTCGGCGTCGAGGTGCCGGTCGTGCACCGCCGCGATCGGGATGAAGTGGTTGAGGATGTGTAACTTCGGGATCGGCGCCAGCAATCGCGTAAGCGGATAAAACAGCGCCACCAGGAAGCGCGAGAGCCCGAGGTTGAAGCCAACCGACAAATGCGGCGTCACCAACCGGAGCGCGTACTTGATGAACTGCAGCCGGCGCCACAGGCCTTCCTCGTAGAAGTTATAGGCGATCCGTCCGCCCGGCTTCAGCATCGCCGGCAGCGTAGCCATCAGTTTGGCCGGGTCGGGCG
>JAYNJY010000115.1:1210-9386 GCA_038110665.1 Rhodospirillaceae bacterium
CGTTCGTCGTGGTGTCGCGGCAGGCGTTGATGGCGTCGCTGATGTCGACGGCGACGACATGGGCGCCGTGGGCACGGGCGACATCGCTGAAGCGTCCGGCGCCGCAGCCGGCGTCGAGGATCAGCTTGCCCTTGAGCCAGTCCTTGGGCCAGCGGCTGTCGGCGAGGAAGCGGCTTTCCGAGAGGTCGTGGCCGGAAAGCCGGTCGATCTGCAACGTCCGCCACTTCTGCCACTGGAAGCCGAAATTGGCGCAATAATCCTGTTCGGGACGGACGAAACGCGGAATGCCGCCGGCGATGGGGAAGCTCGCGCCGCAGCCGTCGCAGCGAAGCGAGCCCGTGGCGATTTCGCCATCGCCATCGGCCGCGCCCTCGCAAACGAGGGGTGCGGTGGAGCGGCAGGCCGGACAGGCCAGGATGTCAACCAGGTCGGCTCGCAACGGCTCCCCCTTTAGCTCGGCAGTTTCAGCGGTTATATATCGGTCACGAATGCTCTCCACAATGGTTGAAAGCCCGTGAGAGCCCAGGGGCCGAGTGCCATGAACGAATCCGCGACGGTGAAACCGACCAGGCTCGTCTATCTGGTCAGTCATCCGATCCAATATCAGGCGCCGCTGCTCAGGCGGATCGCCGCCGAACCCGGTATCGAACTGACCGTGCTGTTCGAGACGCTGGTCACCGCCGGCACCTTCCATGACGCGGGTTTCGGACGCGATGTCGCCTGGGACGTGCCGCTGACCGAGGGCTACGCCCATCACGCGGTGGCGAGCAAGGCCGATGTCGAGCGCCATCTCGCCGCCGCCGATGTGCTTTGGCTGCACGGCTGGGACAGCCGGCTCCGGCGCGGCGCCTTGACGCTCGCCGCCGTGCTCGGCGTGCCGACGCTGATGCGGGGTGAGAACACCGCCGCCGCCATGCCGGACGGCGCCGGGCTGCGCGGCCTGGTCAAGCGCCACTACCTACGCACGATCTTCCGCCATTGCGCGGGTTTTCTCTGCATCGGTTCGGACAACCGACGCTACTACGCCGAGCGCGGCGTCGCCGCCGAACGGCTGTTCGACATGCCCTATGCCGTCGACAACGCCTTCTTCGCCGAGCGTGCCCAGGCCGCCCGGCCGAACCGCGAAAATCTGCGTGCCGAACTCGGCCTCGCGCCGGATGCGCCGGTCGTGCTCTATGCGGGCAAGCTGCAGCGCCGGAAGCACCCGCTTGCGCTCTACGACGCCTGGCGCCGGATCGATGGCGTTCGGCCGGCGCTCGTCTATGTCGGTGACGGCGAGGAGTGTCCGGCGCTCGAGGCGCGTGTCGAAGCCGACGGTACCGGCGCGCAGGTGCGCGTGCTCGGGTTCCGCAACCAGAGCGAACTGCCGGCGTTCTACGACTTGGCCGATGTCTTTGTGCTCGCTTCCGAGCGCGAACCCTGGGGCCTTGCCGTCAACGAGGCGATGGCCTGCGGCACGGCGGTGATCGCCTCCGACCAGTGCGGCGTCGCCGCCGATCTCGTCGACGAAAGCTGCGGTGCCGTGGTCTCGGCGGGCGATACTGCCGAGCTGGCGTCCGCGCTCGCGCGGCTGGTCTCGGACCGGGCCGGTCTCGCCGCCAAGGGGGAGGCAGCGCGGCGCCGGGTCGCGACATGGGATTTCGAGGCCAACGTTGCCGGCCTCAAGCAGGCGATCGCGGCGGTCAGCCGAGAGCGGCGGAAAGCATGAACCGCAGCCGGTCGTCGTGGCTGTAGCCGCCCTTGACGCAGCGTAGCCGGCCGGCCAGCGCGATGGCTTCGCGTTCCGCGTCGTTCGCCAGGTAGCGCCGCGCCTTGGCGACTAGGTCGTCGAGGTCGCGGTAGAAAACCGCCTCGCGCCCGTCCTTGAACAGGCGCGCGTGTTCGTCCGAATGTTCCGCCAACATGAAACCGCCGCAGGCCGGTATCTCGACGCTGCGGTCGGTCTGCAAATCGCGGTTCGCCTTGCGCAGGAAGCCGAGGTTGATCTTGGTCGCCGCGATGCCCTTGGTGTAGCGCAGGTCCTTGCCGGTGTTGACCAGCGCGCGGCGCTCGACGCTCAGGTTTGGGTGGCTGCCGGCGAAACGCTCCCAGCCGTTGCCCCAGACCCTGACCTTGAAGCCCTGGCCGGCCAGGAACAGTACGTCGTCGCCGCGTTCGGGCGCGAAACTGCCGATGAAGCCGACATCGGCGCCATAGGCGGTGCGTTCCTCTTCCGACAGCATCACCGGGCGGTGCTGTTCCGGGTCGAATGCCTTGTCGACCATGACGCAGCGCTTGGCGCCGAGCGCGGGCAACTCGCCGGGACTGGCGTTGTAGGACTTGGTGGTGAACACCACGTCGTAGAGCCTGAGCCCGGCGGTGTAGGCGCGCGTGCGGTTGAGCGGGTTGAACATGTTGTCTTCGGAGTAGGCACAGATCGCGGCGTGCGGTACCGCCTGCTTGACGCGCATCAGCGTCGCCGGCTGGATCATGTTGCCTTTCTCGATCCACACGAGGTCTGGCTTGAAGCCGCCGACGGCGCCGAGCAGGCGCTTGTTGACGCGTTCGGTGTCGAGATGGACGCCGAGCTTCCAGGCGATGCGGAACATCAGCGATATGTCGGGATGGCCCTTGTCGTCGCCGCCGATGGCGGTGTGCGAATAGGGCACGACCTCGGCACCGAGCCGTTCGAACGCACGCAAACGCGCGCGCCCCTTAGCGTAGGCGTTGAGGTCGGCGATCAACAGGATTCGCGGGTTTTCGGCCATCATGGGGTTGGTAAGCCGGCGGGACCCGTATAGTCAAGCGGCCCGCCGGCCCGGGTGTCAACGCGAAAGCGCCGGGATGCCCCGCCGCCGTGGCGGAAGCGGGCCGGCTGTGCTTTAGTTGCGCTCGAATTGGCGAGGGTGCCCGGGGGCAGAAACGCGTGTGTGGAATTGCCGGATTAGTCGGTCGCGAGCCGGTCAACGTCGCCGCCGTCGAAGCCATGGCCGAGCGCATAGCCCATCGCGGGCCCGATGACGCCGGCGTATGGTCGTCGGCCGACGGCCGCGCCGCCTTCGGCCACCGCCGCCTCGCCATCATTGACCCGACGCCGGCGGGCCATCAGCCGATGGCGAGCCCGGACGGAAGCCTCGTCATCACCTACAACGGCGAGATTTACAACTATGTCGAGTTGGCCAAGCGCCTCGAGGCCGAGGGCCAAGTATTCCGCACCGGCAGCGACACGGAAGTACTGCTTGCGGTCTACGAACGCTGGGGCACGGCCGGATTCCGCGAACTCAACGGCATGTTCGCGTTCGCCATCCATGACGGCCGCGCCGGTATGCTGGTTTGCGCGCGCGACCGTTTCGGCGAGAAGCCCTTCCTCTATGCCGAAGGCGCGGGCTTCTTAGCCTTCGCTTCCGAGTACAAGGCGCTGCTGGCGCTCGACGGGGTGTCGTCCGAGATCGATACCGGCCGACTGCTGAGTTTCCTGCGCCTGCCGCGCCAGGGCCTCGACGACGTCCGCCAATCGCTGTTCGCCGGCGTCAGCCAGTTGCTGCCGGGCGAGACCATGAGCGTCGATCTCGCCACGCTGGAGACACGCGTCTCGCGCTACTGGGATCTGGCGCCCGACCCCGACGCCGGGCGACTTTCCGACGATGATGTCGTCGAACGTTTCGCCGAACTGCTCAAGGACGCGGTCGCAATCCGCATGCGCAGCGACGTGCCGGTCGGGTCGTGCCTGTCCGGCGGCCTCGATTCCAGCTCCATCGTCTGCCTCAACCGGCTGCACTTAGGGCAGGACATTCCCTATCACGTCTTCACCGGGCGCTTTCCCGGCAGCGGCGCCGACGAATGGGCCTACGCCGAGCAGGTCGTGCATGCGGCGCGCGTCGAGAGCCATGTCACCGAACCGAAGCCGGACCGTCTCGCCGCCGAGCTCGACACCTTCATGTGGATGAACGAGCTTCCCGTCGGCAGTTCGAGCCAGTACGCGCAGTGGTGCGTGTTCCGTCTCGCCAAGGAAGCCGGCGTCACCGTGCTGCTCGACGGCCAGGGCGCGGATGAGGTGCTCGGCGGCTACGAACAGTATTTCCGCAACTATATCCGCAGCCTCGTGCAGGCAGGCCAGGCCCTGGCCGCCTTCGAGGAGGAGCCTTTGATCCGCAAGCGCTATCCGCTCGCCCTCGCCGACAAGGTCGAGGTACTCAAGCTGAGGGCGCCGTTCGCGCTCAAGCGCATGCTCGCGTACCTGCTCGACCGCGGCAGCGATTTCCGCTTCGGCCTGAGCGGCGACGCGATGGCGAGCTTGCACCAGGCGCCCGAGAACGAGAGCCCGCTCACCCTTCACGAGGCGTTGCGCGAGGACGCTTTTCACGCCCACCTGCCGACCTTGCTCCGTTACGGCGACCGCAACTCCATGGCGCATTCGCGCGAGGTGCGGCTGCCGTTCTGCGACCATCGCCTGGCCGAGTTCGCCTTCGCGCTGGCGCCCGGCCAGCTGATGGGCGGCGTCGAGACCAAGCGCCTGCTGAGGCGCGCCATGAAGGACGTGTTGCCCGAGGGCGTGCGTACGCGCTGGAACAAGCAGGGCTTCCTGCCGCCGCAGGAACGCTGGTTCGCTGACGGCCTGCTCGCCACCGCGCGCGACATGGTCGAGAGCGACGCTTTTCGCAGCCGCGGTTACTGGGACGCCGGATGGTGGCGCCGCGTCGTCGCGCGCCTCGAAAAAGGCGAGGGGCATCTCGCCTGGGTGCTGTGGAAGCCGGTCAACGCCGAGGCCTGGCATCGGCATTTCCTCGACGCCGTGCGCAAGGGGCCGCGCCTCGCGGTGTTCAAGGGGGCGGCCGCGTGAAGGCGGTGTTCATCAACCATTGCCATCCCGACGTGGCGCACGTCTGCGGGCTGCGCGCCGGGCGGATGGCGGCCGCCCTGGCGGCGCGCGGCCATCAGGTCGTGTTGCTGACCGGCCCGGCGCCGGACGGTGCCGACGAGACCGAGGTGCGCGATCTCGCCGACCGGCTCGCGGCGCACGATTGGCGGGAGCCGTTCCGGCTCTCCTGTCCGCCCGCGGGCGACCGCTTGGCCCCCCGCGCGCGCGACGGTCGGCTCCCCAGCGGTATCCGCCAGGCGGTGATTGCGTGGTCGTACTTGACCATGGGCGGCATGTTCCCGGACTGGCAGGCCGGTGTCGCGCCCTACCTGCCGGTCCTGGCCGGCAGCTTCCGGCCCGAGGTGGTATGGGGCACCTTCGGCAATACGGATACCTGGAAGCTCTGCCGGCACCTGGCACGCCTCGCCGATTGCCCGTGGGTCGGCGACTTCAAGGACAATTGGAATGCGTTCGTGCCGTTCGGCTTCCGTCACCTGATGGCGCGCCGCCTGAACGATGCCGCCGCCATGACCGTGCTCTCCAAGGTGCATTGCGACCAGGCCGACGCGTTGTTCCCGGATATCCGCAAGACCGTGGTCTACAGCGGCGTCGATGCCCCGGGCGGCGCCACGGCGAAAGCTGACGACCGGCTCGAGCTGCTGCTGACCGGCAGCGTCTACGACGACGCCACACTCGGACGATTGACGGATGCGCTCGAGCAGTGGGCCCGAAGGCGGGCCGGATTGCGCGTCGTCCTGCGCTACGCCGGCAACGAAGCCAAGCAGGTGCGGGCGGCGGCGGGCGGCATCGAACTCCACGTCGAAGGCTATCTCTCGCAGGCCAAGCTGCACGCGCTGCAGGCCTCGGTGTCGGCCAATATCTACATCCACGATCCGCGCTGCCTGCTGCACCACAAGGCGCTCGAACTAATCGCCGCTGGGCGGCCGGTGATCGCGTTCCCGGGCGAAACCGACGAGGTGCGGAGGGTGGCGCGCGAGACCGCCACCACGCTGTTCCCCTGCGCCGACGCCGCCGGGGTCGCTGCCGCCCTCGATATCGTCGCCGACGATCCGCCGCCGGTGCCGGAAGCGGCGGCAAGGGCGGCGTTCACCTGGAAGGCGCGCGCGGCGGTGCTGGAGCAGGTGTTCGCCGGCGCCGTTGCCGGAGGGGTAGGGCGATGAAGGTCTGCGTCGCCGTGCATGGCCGCTTTCACGCCTTCGAACTGGCGGCCGGCCTGGCGCGGCGGGGCGCGCTGGCGCGGTTGCTGTCGACCTACCCCGGTTTCTTGGTGTCACGGCTGATCGGCGAGCGATTGCCGGTCCGCTCGGCGTGGTGGCTCGAGGCGCGCCGCCGACTGCTGCCGGGCGAGGCCGTGCAGGTCGCGCTGGCGACGCGCTTCGGGCATTTCGCCGCGACGCACTTGCCGGCCGAGGCCGACCTGCTGGTCGGCTGGAGCGCGGCCACGCTGGAGGCGATCGAACCAGCCCGGCGCATGGGCATGAAGGTGGTGATCGAGCGCGGCTCGACCCATATTGCGCATCAGACGGACGTGCTGACCGCGGCCTATGACGCCCATGGCCTCGATTTCAACGAGACGCCGAGCGTCACCATCCAGCGCGAGGAAGCCGAATACCACGCCGCCGACGCCATCGCCGTGCCGACCCGCTTCGCCGCCGACACCTTCACCGCGCGCGGCATACCGGCGGAGAAGCTTCTGGTCGCGCCCTACGGCGTCGACCTCGCGCGCTTCCGCCCCGGGCCCGAGCGGCCGGCCGAGGCGCCGGTGCGCATTCTGTTCGTCGGCCGGGTCGGCATCCGCAAGGGCGTGCCCAAGCTGCTGCGTGCCTTCGAAGGGCTCGCCGGTACCGCCGAACTGCACCTGATCGGTCCAGTCGAGCCGGCGATGGAGCCGTTGATGCGCAAGCTGCCGACCGCGGGTGTCACCGTGCACGGTGCCCAACCCGGCGACAAGCTGCCGGCCTTCTACGCCAACGCCGACGCGTTCTGCCTGCCGTCGCTGGAGGAGGGGTTTCCGCTGGTGCTGCTGCAGGCGTTGGCGAGCGGCCTGCCGGTGGTGACGACGCCGGAGGCCGGCGCCGCCGACATCGTCACGGACGGCGTCGAGGGCCTGGTCGTGCCGGCCGGCGACGGCGGCGCGCTCGGCGATGCGCTCGCGGCGCTGGTGTCGGATGCCGAGCGGCGGCGCGCCATGGGTGTCGCGGCGCGGGCGCGGATCGAGGCCGGCGGCTGGTCGTGGGACGACTATGTCGAGCGCGTGCTTGCCAATTATCGAACCCTGGTCGGCTAACTCACTGAATCCAATGCGCGTGCCAGGCGGTCAGGTTGTTGATCGTCCAGAGGTGCAGCGCGTGGTCGGCGGCGCCGGTACGATGCTCGCGGAACAGCCGCGCCACGTAGTCGCGTTTCAATGGGCCGTCCGCGACCAGGGGTGATTTCAGCACATCGGCCTCGGCGGCGGCGCCGAAGTCGCCACGCAGCCAGTCGGCGACCGGCGCGGCGAAGCCCATCTTCGGGCGGTTGACGATCTCGTCCGGCAGCAGCCCGGCGACAGCCTGCTTGAGCACCGCCTTCTTAACCCCGCCCGCTACCTTGTCGGCCATCGGAATGTCCATGGTGTACTCGACCATGGCGTGGTCGAGGAACGGCACCCGGCCCTCGATCGACGTCGACATGGTGACCTTGTCGACGCGCATGAGCAGCAGTTCGGGCAGGCGCTGGCGGAACTCGGCGTGGATCATGCGGGTCAGTTGGTCGCAGTCGGGATGGTCGGCGGCGAGCGCGGCGAAATAGCCGTCGGCGACGTCGCCGCTATCGTTCGAAGCGAGCCCGGCCATGTCGAACCCCATGTCGGCGATGTCGGACCAGTCCGGTGCCTCGCCGACGGCGTCGAGCACGCGCGCCTTATGCACGTTCCAGAACGCGTTGGCGCCGCTCCAGAAGAGCGCGTGGCCCTGGCCGGCGCGGAGCAAGGCCTCGGCCGCCTGCGCCGCGCCGCCCCTGGACGTCGGCGCGAGGCGCCCAGCGAACGCGCCGATGGCGGCGCGCAACGGTTTCGGCGTCGCGGCCGTGTAGGGGCGCCAGAACCGCCGGTACATGCCGAGGTACTTCATCCAACTGTCGTAGCCGCAGAACTGCTCGTCCGAGCCCTCGCCGACCTGGACCACGGTGACGCCGCTATCCTTCGCCAGCTTGGAGACGAAATAGAGCGGCACGCAGACCCAATCGGCGATCGGTTCGTCCTGGTGATGGACGAGATCGGCGAGGTAGCCCTGCATGTCGGCGCCGTCGATCAGCACTTCGTGGTGGTTGGTCTTGAAG
>JAYNJY010000116.1:0-4686 GCA_038110665.1 Rhodospirillaceae bacterium
GCCGCCAGCTCAGCCTGACCCAGCGAATCGGCGGCGGCGAAGCGGCCCAATCCGAGGATGTCGTCGTCGTCGTCGTGCCGGAGCCGACCAAGGATATCGCCGGCCGGCCGTCGTCGTCGCCGTCGCAAGCGCTGGCGCTCAAGTTCCCGCGCAAGGGTGATGGCCCGAGCACCGTGCTGCAGAAGCCGACGCCGGCCGATTCGGCCCAGGCCTTTGCCGTCGACACCATTGACTATGACGACGCCGGCCAGCTCTACATTTCCGGGCGCGGCCAGCCCAATCACATCGTTCAACTCTATCTCGACAACAAGTTCATCGGGCGCTCGCCGGTCGACGCCAACAACGGCTGGCGCATCAAACCGGAAAGCCCGGTGGCACCCGGCCTCTATCAGTTGCGTGCCGACCATGCCGACCCGCAGGGGCGGGTGACGGCGCGGCTGTCGATGCCATTCGCGCGGGCCGAGCCGTTGTCGCGCGAAACGATGACGCCGGAGCCTTTTGTCATCGTGCAGCCCGGTAACAGCCTGTGGCGTTTAGCCAAGCGGACCTATGGCTCCGGTTTCAGCTATACGGTCATCTACGAGGCCAATAAGGACCAGATCAAGAACCCGGACCTGATCTATCCGGGGCAGGTGTTCGCGATCCCGACCACCAACTGACCGACCGGATGGCGCGGCCAGCTATTGAGCACGGCCGGTCGTCAGGCGCGAATGGGCGGGCGGACGAAGTGGGTCAGCAATTCCAGGTAGGGGTTGGCCATGATCAGCAGTTCCGCCGTCCGCGACATCAGCGTCACCGGCGTCAGCGGCTCGGCGATGGTGATTTCCTCACGCAGCATGATGCGTTGTTGCGGCGTCAACGAGACCCGGCCGCCGAGTGCCCGGCTCGCCGATCGCAGGACAGCCATGGCATGATTGCGCGCGATGGCGTTCTCGGCCGTGTCGGGCATGTCGCCGAGGTTGGCGTGCAACCGGATTTTCGTGCGCTGTTGCTCGGCCGACGCGTGTACGGCGAACAGAAAGCCGCCGTATTCGAAAGAGAAATTGAGCCCGTCTCCGGCTGCCGCGCCGGCCAGCGTCATGATCCCGGTCAGGCCCGGGGCACCGGTCTCCGTGGTCGCCAGCAACTCTTGGGTTACGCTGCCTTTCTCGGCCATTTCTTCGCTGCTCACCGTCGAATTCGTCGCCGCTCGAGGTTGCAACCTAGCATGCGCCGTTGCGTTCGCAATGCCAATATCGGCCTCATTCGGGGTGCTGGCCGGAAATCCTTGATTGGGCCCGCAAAATGACGACAATCCGCAACCTGTTAACTGGTGGCGGACGGTCTCGATGTTGAAATCCGTATTGGTTCCAATCCATCCGGCCGGTTGGCCGTTCATCGGCATTTTCGCGGTTATTGCGGTCGCGCTCGGATGGTGGGCGGAGCCGGCCGGCTACCTGGGCGCGCTGTTGACCGCTTGGTGACGCGGGTCGCCGTGTTCATGAACGTATTCAACGTCCACGTGAACCGGGTTCCCGTCGACGGCACGATTTCCAAACTGTCCTACCGGCCGGGCAAGTTCCTCAATGCATCCCTCGACAAGGCGAGCGTCGACAACGAGCGCCAAAGCCTCAAGGTCACCATCGCCAACGGCCGAGAGATCGCGTTCGTGCAGATCGCCGGGCTCGTCGCCAGGCGCATCCTGTGCTGGGTGAAGGAGGGGGACAAGGTCCAGGCGGGCGAGCGCTTCGGGCTGATCCGCTTCGGCAGCCGTGTCGATATCTATTTGCCTAAGGGCGTGAACCCGCTGGTTTGTATCGGCCAGACCTCGGTCGCCGGAGAAACCGTGCTCGCCGACCTCGGCACGGAAGAGGCGGCGCGGTTGGGTGAAATCCGTTAGGATGCGGTAATGAACGACAACCCGACCAAAAAGCGCCGGCTGCAACGGCTGTCCTTCAACAGGATGATCCCGAACATCCTGACACTGTTGGCATTGGCTTCCGGCCTTACCGGCATGCGCTTCGCCTTCCAGGAACGCTGGGAGCTTGCGGTCATGGCGATCGGTGTTGCCGCGGTGTTTGATGCCCTCGATGGGCGCATCGCTCGGCTGCTCAAGGGTGCCAGCAAGTTCGGCGCCGAACTCGACTCGCTTTCCGATTTCGTATGCTTCGGCGTGGCGCCGGCCATGATCCTCTATCTTTGGGCCATGCAGGACGCCGGCCGCGCCGGATGGCTCTTGGTGATGTTGTTCGCCATGTGCTGCGGGCTCAGGCTTGCGCGCTTCAACGTCGCCCTCGACGACGAGAACGCGCCGGCGTGGAAATCCAACTTCTTCACCGGCGTACCGGCGCCGGCCGGTGCCGGCTTGGTGTTGCTGCCGATGATCCTGGCGTTCCAGTTGGGCGACGACGTGCTGCGTTCGCCTTGGGTCGTCTCGGTGTTTCTGTTCTGCGTCGGCGGGCTCTTCGTCACCTCGATCCCGACGTTTTCGTTCAAGAAGATGGCGGTGCCGCGCCGGCGCCTGCTCGCCACCATGTTGGTCGTCACCATGGTGATCGCATTCATCGCCAGCCTGCCGTGGCTCAGCCTGTCATTGATCCTGGGCAGTTATCTATTGGCGATCCCGTTCTCGATCCGGGCGTACAAGCGCTACGAGGCGGGCCAGGAAGTCGAGGAAGACATCGACGACGACGCCGAGGACCTGGAGCCGGTCTAGGCCGGCTGCGTCAATATCCGCCTTTGCGTTTCGACTCGGGCAAGCCGGCAATCTTCGCCGCAAGTTTCGACGGCTGCGCCGGGAACAAATCATAGAGATCGCCGGCGCTGATCTTCTCTCCCCACACGTCCGACATCGCCTTGACGATGTGGCGGTCGTTGGGCTGGGTCTCGGCGTTGTCGAAGTATTCCTCGCGCAGATACTTGATCACGTCCCAATGGCGCTGGGTCAATTCCGCGATGCCTTCCGAGGCGGCGATTTCTCCGGCCACTGCCTCCGACCACTCGTCGCTATTGACCAGATAGCCCGTGTCCGTCTTGTCCAACTCACCGTAGCCCATGGGTGGAACCTCCTGGAATAACAATATACAAAATATGAATATGTTAGTTCGAGGCTTCAACCCCAATTTTATTGCGGATAAGCAGGCTCACGCCGGGAAAAGCAACCGTAACAAATCGTCGCTGTCGGTATCGCCCCGTGCGACCGCGCTGACGGCGACGCCGGGCAGAAACCGCGCCAAGGTGGCTTGCGTATCCTCCAGTGGAACGGGGTTCTCTGCCGACTCGCTGATCACGATTGCCGCAACGGGAATGCCGAGGGCCGACAGCGTCGTGTGTGCCGTCAGGGTATGGCTCAAAGTGCCGAGGTAGGAACCGACGACCAGCAGCGCCGGCATGTCCAGCGCCACGATCCAGTCGATGACGGTTCGTTCTTCGGTGAGCGGCACCATGACACCGCCGACGCCTTCGATCAGCGTGACGCCGTCGAAGCCGTCGATGGTTTCCCGGCAGTACCGGCAGAGTTCGTCGAAGTCGATGCCGCGGCCCTCGCGCCGGGCGGCCATGTCTGGCGACAGTGGCGCGGCAAAGCGCCAGGGCGAGATGGCGTCAATCACTTCAGACTTCGGTTCGCGGTCGAGGGCGGCAAGCAGGACGGCGGTATCGCTTTCGGCGAAGGTCGCCGGGTCATAGCCGCTGATGACCGGCTTCAGGACCTGGACTGGCCGGCCGGCGGCCCGTAACGCGCGGACCAATCCAGCGGTGACGTAAGTCTTGCCGACGCCGGTGCCGCTGGCGGTGACGAAGAGCGCGGTTATGGCGCCGCTCCGTTGAGCACGCGGCGGCGAATAACCTCGGCGAGCCGGTCCACGTCCGCTTCCGAGTGTTCGGCGGAAAACGTGATGCGTAGCCTGGCGGTACCCTCTGGCACCGTCGGCGGGCGGATCGGCACCACCAGGAAACCCTCCGTTTCCAGTAGCTTGCCGGCAGCCAGCGTCTTCTCGGCGCCGCCGAGGATAACCGGCACGATCGGGCTTTCTGCGGCGGGCAGGTTGAGGGAGCGGGTGAACCGGCGTGCCAGCTGGAGCGGCCTGGCGGCGAATTCGGGTTCGTTCTCGATCAAATCCAGCGCGGCGATGGCCGCCGCCACCGTCGCCGGTGGCAGGCCGGTCGAGTAGATGAAGGTGCGGCAGCGTGTGCGGATCAGGTCGATCACTGGCTGGCTCGCGCACAAATAGCCACCGTAGCCGCCAATGGCCTTGGACAGCGTGCCCATTTGCAGCGGTACGGCTTGGCGCTCGCCGCCGATGAAGCTGGAGCCGTGGCCGCCGCCGACGACGCCGATTCCGTGCGCGTCGTCGGTCATCAGCCAGGCGTCAAAGGCGCGCGCCAGTTCGACCAGATCTCCGACTGGTGCGAGATCACCGTCCATGGAGAATACGCCATCGGTGACGATCATGGCGCGTCGGTGTTCGGCGCGGTGTTCGCCGAGCAGGGTGCTCAGGTGATCGAGGTCGTTGTGGCGGAAGACGTATACCGCACCGCCGGTGAGCTGGCTGCCTTGGTAGATACAGGCATGTGAAAGCTCGTCGAGGAAGACGGCATCGTCGGCGCCGACAAGGGTCGGGATGATGCCGGCGTTGGCGAGGAAGCCTGAGCCAAAGACAATGGCGTCATCGGTGCCTTTGAATTTGCCGAGGCGCGCTTCCAGTT